>NZ_JBEFLP010000003.1 GCF_040149665.1 Sulfitobacter sp. HNIBRBA3233
CCTGGCAGCGCGCGGATTGAAGCGGCACATGGCGATGACCGTCGCAAGCTGGTTTGAAATCCCCGATATCGTGGCTAATTCAGACGTGATCGCCATTGCCCCGCGACGCCTGTTTTCACTCGACCCTCGATTGAACAACCTGCGGTCCGCCCCCCTGCCTCTGCAGGAAGTGGTTTTTTCCTTCGACCTTTGCTGGGATCTGCGAACAGAGCGCGAGCCTGGCCAGAAGTGGCTGCGCAAAGTCATCTCGGACGTGTTCGGCGAAATGCGCGTCTAAGGATCAGGATGTGCAGTATTTCGGCTAAGTGGCGGATAGGTGCTGTCAGACCAATTCGAACCAGTCTCAGTTAACCGCCAGATGTCTGAACCTATGCCGAACAAAGCTGGCGCCACTCGGCGAGGGCGGCGGTGACCTGCTCCCCATAGAGCCCGCTCTTATGGGTTAGCTCTGTTTAGGTTTGTCTTCCTTTAATCGGTTAGCATATTCGTATGGCGTCAGGTCAGCGAGTCTGGAGTGCGACCGGCAGTGGTGGTCAACCAAACTCCCAATCAAGAACGAACCGCATTGATTCAAGCGGCCGTTGCAGGGTCGCCCCTTCTTGGTATGGCAATCTTACGATGAGATGCGTAGAGTTAGTACCGACACGCTTACTCATCTTCGTTGTCGTTTCTTTCCGTTCTAGCAAACGGAACAACTTTTCTATCCTTGCGGCGGTCAATGGTGTCTTGATCCGCGTTCCAAGCCTTCATAAGGGCCAAAAAGCGACGCGTGCTTATGCGATCGATTTTGACTGATCTGGATTCTGTTTCTTCTGGCATGCCGTATGCTCTCAGGGCTTTGGTAGAGGTAGTTTTTCAATCCAATGTATTAACAAAGCCTTAACGATTGAAATTAGATTAGCAGGACATGGCTCGGAATGCTGATCCTGAGAGAGCCTGCGGTCAAAACAGCCGGGTGAGGTACCCATAGTTTCCTAGACGCCGGCCTCGTTCATTTTCTTCTGTTCTTTTTCATAGTAAATTGGCGACAGCATGCTGTCGTTGGTGTGCTTTCGGGTCGGGATGTAGAACATCTCTATGTAATCGAACACGTCCTGCCTTGCTGCGTGGCGTGTAAGATATATTCGCCGTCTGATCCGTTCGCGTTTCAACAGATGGAAGAAGCTTTCTGCGATCGCGTTGTCATGACAGTTCCCACGGCGGCTCATGCTGGCATCCAGATTGTGTTTGCTGAGAAATAATTGCCATTCTTTGCCGGTGA
This sequence comes from Sulfitobacter sp. HNIBRBA3233, assembly GCF_040149665.1. Lineage (NCBI taxonomy): Bacteria > Pseudomonadati > Pseudomonadota > Alphaproteobacteria > Rhodobacterales > Roseobacteraceae > Sulfitobacter > Sulfitobacter marinivivus. Next base: position 1,262 of record NZ_JBEFLP010000003.1, read on the forward strand.
ATTATGAACCTTGATCAGAATGAATCATGACCCTGTGCTTTGGCTTGCGCCGCCAAACAGCGCTCAACAATGCCTGCAAAGCCAAGTTAGTCGTCATCCGAGATTGCATTGACCACCCAATGACCCGTCTTGCAAATAGGTCGATCACGACAGCCAAATACGACCAGCCTTCATGCGTTCTGATTTAGGTAATGTCTGTCACCCAAACGCGATCAGGAGCATCAACTTCAAATTGCCTATCGAGGGTGTTGTCGGCAACAATAGCGGGCTTGCCGCCATAGCGACCTGGACGGCGTCTGTAGCCAATCTGCGCCGAGAGCCCTGCAAGATTGGCCAACCGTGCCAAACGGTTCTCAGAGCAGGTCTCGCCAGCATCGCGCAGATCATCGGTCACCTTCCGATACCCGTAAACCTTCCCGCTCTCTGTCCATGCTTGGCGGATCAGCTCCGTCTGCCATGCATCTTCAAGCGCACCTGGCTTAACGGTTCTTTAACCCACGCGTAGAAGCCACTGAAATGCACAGCCAGCACACGACACATCGACCGCACCGAAAACTCTGCACGGTGAGCCTCTATGAACGCGTACTTCACTGAGACTCGCGCGCGAAGTACGCGGTCGCCTTTCTTAGAATGGTCCGTTCCTCGGTCACGCGGGCCAGCTCTCGCTTCAATCGTTTGATCTCAGCAGCCTGTTCGGCAACCTCTGATCGCACATGAGGTGACTTCGCAAATTGCGCCTTCCAAGTGTAAAGCGACTTGGTGCTTATCCCCAACCGCTCAGCAACCTCGCTGACCGCATATCCGCGCTCAACAACCTGCGCCACGGCATCCTGCTTAACTCATCTGTAAACCGTATTCCCTTACTCATATCCGTCTCTCCTTGCTTCCAAAATTACCAAGCAAAGCGTCTACAAATCTAGGGGCACCTCACACATCAATGCCCCGTTCATGCAGCAGATCTTCGACATTTAGAAGTGACAACGGAAAACGAATGTAGAGCATCACTGTCAGGCGGATGATCTCAGGCCTGGTTTTGAAGTACCGAAATAGAGAGCGTTTTGCCAATAGGCCAAATTAAAAAACCGCCATGCCCGCCTCAAGCCAGTCTCCCCAGGCAAAACCGACCTTGGCGGCCCATGCGGCAAAGGTCAGCTTTGAACTTAATCCTCTGTTCTAGTATCGCAAAGATATCGTTTTTAAAGCCAACTGTTAAGCATCGGCCGCCTTATCGTGATTCAATACAGCCCTTGGATCTCCAATGGCAATTGTTTCACCTGCTGATGCTTCAGCACAGTCTTTGGCTGCGGCGTTGATTCCGCCGACCTCAGCTTGTTGTAGCGGTTTGCCGATGCCGTCGATATATCGTCGCGGCTCCGCAGGATGGTAGGTCGTAGGAAAACAAATAGCGTGCGCTGGGTGTTACGACCATTACGGGTTTTAAACAGCTCTCCCACCACCGGCAGATCGCCCAGGCCAGGCACCTTGCTGCTCCCATTGATCCGGTCATCGGTGATCAAGCCGCCCAGCACCACCGTACCGCGGTTGTCGGCCATGACGGTGGTATTAATAACGCGCCGATTGGTAACAAGGTCAGCCGCGCCTTCGACAATGGCGTTGGTGAGGCTCGAAATCTCTTGTTCGATCACCAGTTGCACCACGCCGCCTGCGGTGATCCGTGGCACCACGTTCATGGTGATGCCGACGTCGCGCCGTTCAATCGTTGTGAAAGGCGTGGCGGTATTGCCGTCCGTGGCAAAACTGCCGGTGCGGAAAGGCACGTTCTGACCCACCACGATGGTCGCTGGTTCGTTGTCGAGCGTGGTAACAGAGGGCGTGGATAAGAGCCGCGCACTGGTCGATTGCGAAAGCGCTTGAACGAGGATGCCGAAATCATTACCCCCCGCTCCGAGCGTCAGGCCGGTTGACAGTGCGGAGCCGGCAGGCACACCAACCGCAGACAATACGGAGCCAAGAGAGACCCCGCCGCCATTGGAAAAATTGGTTGCAGCGATGGCGCCATTGGGAATGTTCGGGCCCAGACCAAGCTGCGCGCCGAGCCGCTCGGCGACCTCGCCCGAGACCTCGACAATGGCCGCCTCGATCATCACCTGTGGTCGGCGCACGTCGAGCGCATGGACCAGTTGGCCGATTTCCTGAACCTGCGCAGCGGTGCCGCGCACGATGATAGAGTTAGTGGCCACCGAGGCCGTGATATTGACCGCATCGGGCGTCACAACCCGACTGAGTGGGACAAATGCACCCTCGGCACTATCTTGCCCCTCTGGCGCCGCACCGACATCGGCGGCCACGACATTGGTGATGTCGGTCGCTTCGCCCACGGTGCCTTTGATGATTTCGGCAATCACCTGAGCATCACCGTATTGCAAGTTGAAGACCGTGGTGGCCACAGCCTCGCGCGGATCGCGCCGCGGGGCCACATCCATGGCGATGGCGAGGTTGCGGATTTCGGAAATGTCCTCGGGCGTGCCACGGACCAGCAAAAGGTTCGATCCGGGATCGACGGAGAGCCGCGCACCCGTGCCGGCGGGCCCCAACACCTCAAGGATGGCATTGCCCACGGTGGCCGCATCCGCACTGCGAAAGCGCAGCACTTCGGAGCGCACCTGTGCGTCGCCGTCAAAGCTGCGGGCGATGGCCATGATCCGGTCCACATTGGCTCGGGTGTCGGTGATGACAACGCCATTGGGGTCTTCCACCGCTTCGATATAGCCTGACTCTGCCACCAGAGGGCGTAGCACCCGGACTGCTTCGACCGAAGGCAGACGGTTCAGTCGCAACATCTCGGTCACGAAGTCCTGACTGCCGGCATCGTCGGCTTCGCCCAGATCGGGGCCGCTTGCGGTACGGGCCTCGGCCTCCGGCACCACCTGCCAGATTGATCCCGCCTGTACCGCTACAAAGCCGCGCACGCGCAGAATTGATTGGAAAAGCGACCAGACCCCCTCACTATCAAGCGCCTCGGCAGAGACTACCGTGACCTCGCCCACAAGGCCCGGATCCAGCACCAAGGTGCGGCCGGTAATCTCGGAAATCTGTTCGACCAGTAGGGAGATATCCGCATCGCGCAGGTTGATGACAAAGGTCTCCTGCGCGCGCGACGGGGCGGGCAAAAGGGTCAGCAGCCCTAAAATCAAGGCGGCGAAAAGGGTAAGCGGACGCGTCACTGAAGCGGGAATGACATCACGATCGTGCGGCCATCCCTTTCCAATTCGATGCGGGCAAGGCCGGAGTCGGCGATCACGTCATAAAGCGCGCGATCCTTGTCCACATTGCCGACACTCTGCCCGTTCACTCTTGTCACGATGTCTCCTGCCCTCAATCCAGCGCGGCTTACACCCACGTCGTGCTTTTCCGCTATGGTATAGCCTTTTTCGCCTGGCACCAAACCAATCGTGTCGAGCACCTGAGCCGGATTAGCGATGATGCGCTTACGCCACATGTCGATATAGTCTTGCGTGGTTATCGGTTCGGCCCGCGCCGCGGCGTCCACCTGTTCGCTGATTGAACCGCCCTGCCCCGAAGTGATCAGCGCCATCAGCCGCTCGGCTCCGGTGGGCACTGCTTCGACATCTGAGGCAGCTTCGGCACCCGCGAAATACAGCACAATGTCGGCGCCGTCCTTTGACAGGGTAACACGGTTCTGCGCAATGGCGGTAAGCGTAACACCCGGCGCCACCTCCTCTCCGATGCGGTAATTGCCTTCTGATTGGTCCGAGCGCAGCAGGGCCAGCGAGCGGCTGTGGTGATCCCGCACAATCACCCCCAAGAGGATCAGGTTGAGCGGTGCCTCCGGGGTCTCGGCCTCGGCCACCGGCACCTCGGCGGCACCAAATGGCGCGAGCATTAAAGCAGGGCCAAGATCGGTGGGCGCGGCTTGCACTTCGACCGGCGCGCGCAGCACCGCGACGGGGGGCATGACGCGGTCATGTCCCATCAGCCGCCATGTCACATCCGCCCCGGCCACCGCGACACTGCCCAGAGCGCCAAGGATCACGGCAAGGCGCAGCCATCGACCAAGGGGCGCTATCTTTCTCATGATGGTTCTCCTATGTCGAGATAGCCATCCAAGATGTAAAGCGGCTGGTCCGTCCCCACCGGCGCGCTGCGCAGGGTCACGGCCTCAACTGCCGGGTCTTCGGTGGGGCGGCGGAGCACGATGACATCGAAGTCGATGCCGTAGATTTCCAGCGCGGCGGCCTCTGTCGGCAGCCCAGCGCGCAATTCAGACAGACGGTATTCTGCGGCCCATCGGGCGGCAACGCGATCCGACAGATCGGTGATGCGCCGAGTATGCCCCTCACTGGCCGACAGCAGAGACACCGCGCCGAGCGCCAACACCGCCATGGCCACCAGCGCCTCGATCAGGGTGAAGCCAGCATCCGCCTGCTGGGTCATGGCGCCCCCTCCAACCGCACAGCGTTAAGACCGTCAAATCGTATTACCTCCGAAGGGCCTGTCCCAGACAGCAATTCCAGCGTCAACGGCCCGGCGGCACCGGGATCCATGTCGCGTGACAGCACCATAGCGCCCGCTGCATCGGCGATCCGGGTCTCGCCCCCCAGCAGATGCGGTGCGGCAAGGATCGGCAAGTCATGGGGCTGCCATGTATTGCCATCATACAGATCAAAACGATAGCCCTCCGCCGCCCAGACAAAGCCCATCGGCACCCCCGTCAGCATCACCTCATCCGCCGCGCGGTTGAGCCGTGCCACCAACAGGTCAGCCTCCTGACCTGCTACATCCCCCCGAGGGCCAGAGCCAAAGCTCAGCCCCACCACTCCGGCCAGAATACCGATCAACGCAAGGACAACGAGCACCTCAACCAGCGTCACGCCGGCATCAGGCAATCGCGCTCGGGTTGAGCCGTGGACGGGGGAGTGCTTCACCTGTTGGCCTGCAACTGGCCATGAGCGATATCGGCATTGGCACCCTCGCCCCCCGGCGCGCCATCCGCACCCAGCGACATCAGATCAAATCCGCCAGTCTCGCCCGGCGAGGCGTAAAGATAATCATTGCCCCAAGGGTCAATCGGCACCGCGGTCAAATAGCCATCGGCGACCCAGTTGCGCGGCTCGGGCGGTGAGGTCGGGCGCACGGCCAGCGCCTCAAGCCCCTGCGCCGTCGTGGGGTAAGTGCGGTTATCGAGCCGGTAGAGTTCCAGGGCCGAACTGACCGCACGAATGTCAGATTGCGCCACGGTGACCCGCGCCTCATCTGGGCGACCAATGACGTTGGGCACGATGATCGCGGCCACCAGCGCGATGATCACCAGCACCACCATCATCTCGATCAGCGTCACCCCGGCCTCGCGGTCGCGCAGCGCTGCGCGGGGTCGCGCGTTGCGAAGGCGGGCGGGCCGCGAGTTTTTCCAATGAGACATGAAACTGTTTCCCTATCTGTCGCGTGACTTTGGCTATACTATGATAAAGACAGGATGGATGAAAAGGTAAATTTACGTGACTAATCAAAGTATTACAATGGATTTGGACGCCTCCGAGCGCCCCATTGGCCTGCGTGAAGCACATACTTTGAAACCTTCCCTGTCCCCTGCATCCGCGGGCCTTATAGCGCGGGCAGAGACCTATTGCCCGAAGGAAGATGGACTGTCACCACGGCTGGTGGCTGCCGAGCAAGTTGGCAGCTTCCTCGTCGAGGTGCCCCGCGCCACCGCACGCCAGCGCCGCACCTTGCTGACCTTTGCCGTTGAAGACCGTATCGCGGCACCGATCCAGTCGGTGCAGGTGGTCCAAGGCCCGCTTGACAGCGCCGGTCCGGGGCAGCTGCTTGCCTTTGTCCTGTCGAATGAAATTATGGCCGAGATCGCCGCCGCCGAGCCCCCCCACCTGCCCGAGTTCCTGATGATCCCGCGCCCCCGTGCCGAGGGCGGCCCGTCGTGGTCGGTTTGGCGCGAGGGCGGGCGGGCGGTGGTGCGCACCTCGGAAGGCACCGGCTTTGCCCTGCGCGCGCCGATGCTGCCCCTGCTTTGGGCCCGTGCCGGAAACCCCAAGCTCTACAGCCTCGCCGAGCCACTGGACAACGCCGTGCCCGCCGAAGACCTCTCGGCCGTGCCCCCACCACCAGATCCGCGCGACCTTGCCTTCAGCTTTGCCAGACCGCTTGCCGCCGGGACTGAGGGGGTCGCCGGATGGCGGTGGGCCGCGATGGCCGCTGGCGCGGCCTTGTTGATCCATCTTGGCCTGACTGCTTTTGAAACCGCTGCTCTGAAGCGCATCGCGCAAGACGAACGCAGCGCGGCCGAAGCAGCCATCGCCAGCGTGTTGCCTGGCGTACCGCTGACCGGCGATGTTGCCCCAATTCTTGCCCGTCTCACTCCGGCCCCGAGCGACGCAGGACGCGGCCCTTTTCTACCGCTGCTAAACGAGGTCGCAGGCACCTTGGCGCAGAATCCCGCCACCGTGGAATTTCGCCGCCTGTCCTGGGGCCGCCGCGACAATACGCTGATCGTGCTGATGCAAAGCCCCGGGCTGGAAGATTTGCAACGCATCGAGCAAGATCTTGAAACGGCAGGCTTTGCCGTGCACAGCGGGGCGGCCACCGCCGGCAATGGCGGCGCTGAAGTGGAAATGCGCATCACCGGAGGAGCGGGCGGATGACAGGTTTCGACCGACTCAGCAGGCGCGAGAAATATCTCGTGGCCCTTGTGATCCCGCTGGCTCTGCTGGTGGCGCTTTATCGGTTTGTCTGGATGCCATTGCAGCTGGCCGAGGCGCAGGCGCGCGCCGATATCGCGGCCTATCGTCTTGTTCAAAACACCGCCGCCCTGGCTGCACGGGCCGAGATCGCCCCGACCACACCGGTCAACGACACACCGCTTGCCACTCGCATCACCAGTTCCGCCAGCGCCGCACAACTGACCCTGCGACGGATCGAACCCGAGAGCGACGGCATCCGTGTCACTTTGGACGACACGCCATTCGCCACCTTGTTGCTCTGGCTCGCTGATCTTGAGGAACAGCATGACGTGACCCTCGAGGCGCTCGAAGTCGACCGCCGCCCGGCGCCGGGTGTGATTTCGGCGCGTCTGCTGCTGGGGGAGTTGTGATGACAGAAGCACGCCCACTGCCCCGGCTCGCCTACGGCTTTGCCCAGAACCAAGGCGTCATAATCACGGCGGGGACCAAGGGGCCGCTTTGCCAATACCGGAGCGACGCGCCGCTGGAAGCCCTGATCGAAACGCAGCGGGTGTGTGGCAGCACACTGATCTTCGAAGAAATTACAGCCGCAGAATTCGAGGCCGCGCTTGGCACGATTTATCGCGATTCCGCTTCAGAGGCCGCACAAGTGGCGGCTGATGCGGATGATGATCTGGTCACGCTTGCCGATACCGCCGCCTCGATCGATGACCTTCTGGCACAAAACGACGATGCGCCGGTGGTGCGATTGATCAACGCGCTGTTGCTCGAAGCGGTCAAGGAAGGCGCGTCGGATGTGCATATCGAGACAGAGGAACGCCGCCTTCTGGTGCGCTTCCGGGTCGACGGCATCCTGCGCGAAGTGCTCAGCCCCAAGCGCGCGCTGGCGCCGCTGCTGGTGAGCCGAATCAAGGTCATGGGCAAGCTCGACATTGCCGAAAAGCGCCTACCGCAGGACGGACGTGTGTCGCTGCGGGTCGGCGGCTATGACCTCGACGTGCGGATCTCGACAATCCCCTCGCAATTTGGCGAGCGGGTGGTGCTGCGTCTCTTGGACCGCGGCCAAACCCTGCGCGGCATCGACCATTTAGGCCTCTCGCCGCGCGATAATACAGTATTGAAACGCATCCTTGCCCTGCCCGACGGCATGGTGCTGGTGACCGGCCCCACCGGCTCGGGCAAAACCACGACGCTCTATGCGGGGCTCGACATGCTCAACGACCGGCAGCGCAATATTATGACGGTCGAGGACCCGATTGAATATACTATGGACGGCGTCGGGCAGATGCAGGTCAATGCCAAGACCGACCTTAGCTTTGCCCGTGGGCTACGTGCGATCCTGCGACAGGATCCGGATGTCATCATGGTGGGCGAAATCCGAGACCGCGAAACCGCGCAGATCGCGGTGGAATCGGCGATGACGGGGCATCTGGTGATCTCGACCCTGCACACCAATACCGCCATCGGTGCGGTGTCACGGCTGGTGGAGATGGGAGTGGAGCGGTTCCTGCTGGCACCGATGCTGCGCGGGCTGATCGCGCAACGTCTGGTGCGGCGCAACTGCCCAGATTGTCTGGGTGATCATGCAGTTACCCAAGCCGAAAGTGACCTGCTGGCGGGCAAGATCAAAGCTGGGGAGATCGTGCAACGCGGCCTGGGCTGCGGCAATTGCCAGAACAGCGGGCATCGCGGGCGCCTGCCACTCTATGAGATCATTGAGGTTGATGGTGATCTTGAGCGGATGATGCACGAAGGCCAGTCCGAAGCCAGCCTGATCGCGGCGGCACGGGCGCGGGGGCCGGGAATTTTGGAAGACGGCATTGCCAAGATGCGCAGCGGCCTAACCACGGCACAAGAGGTTGCCCGCGCGATCCACGAAGGCGCGGCTCTTCCCCCGCCTGCCCCCGATGCCGTGTCCGCGCCGGAGGCTGACTGATGCCCGCCTTTGCCTATGAAGCCCTAACCACCGCAGGGAAATCCGCCAAAGGGATTATCGAGGCCGCCAGCGCCGCCGCAGCGCGCCGCAGCCTGCGCCAGCGCAACCTTGCGCCGCTTTCTGTCGAACCCACAAAACAAGGAAAGGCGGCCAAACCTTCGGGCTTTGGCAAACCGCGCATCCCGCGCCGCGCGTTGACGCTGCTGACCCGGCAGTTGGCCACGCTTGTCGGGTCGGGTATCGGGGTCGAACAGGCGTTAAAAACCGTAGCCGATCAAAGTGCCAAACCGGCAGTGACCTCGCTGCTGCTCAACCTACGCGCCTCCGTGCTGGAGGGCCGCAGTTTTGCCCAAGCGCTTGGCGATTATCCGGCCGTTTTTGGCGATTTCTACCGCGCGTCGGTGGCAGCAGGGGAATCCTCGGGCCAGTTGGGTCAGGTGATGGAGCATCTCTCGAGCTTTGTTGAAACCCGCGCCAAGAACCGCCAAACCGTGCAACTGGCGCTGCTTTATCCGGCAATCCTTGCCGTGGTGTCTCTCGCGGTGATCGTGGCGCTGTTGACCTTTGTCGTGCCAGACATCGTGCGCGTCTTTACTTCGCGCGGCGCGGAACTGCCGTTTCTTACGCGTTCGCTGATCTCAGTCAGCGATTTCATCAATACATGGGGATTGGTGGTCCTTGGTGGGCTGGTGGCTTTGGGGCTGGCGGGAGCGAGTCTGCTGCGGCAGCCCGCGATCCGACTGCGCTGGCACCGTTTTCTGTCACGCTCGATGCTGACGCGAGGGTTCTCGCTCAAGACCAATGCGGTGCAGTTTGCCGGCACCCTTGCAACCCTGACTGTAAGCCGCGTGCCCTTGGTCGACGCGCTGGCCGCAGCTGCCCAGACCGTGCCCAATCTGCATATCCGCGCCAAGGTCGCTCAGGCGACGGCGCGGGTGCGCGAAGGGGTGGCCCTGTCTCAGGCGCTTGAGGAGGCCAAGGTCTTCCCGCCCATGTTGATCGCGATGGTGGCCAGTGGAGAGGCCGGCGGCGTGCTCGGCGCGACCCTAACCCGCGCTGCTGACGATCAGGAACGCGACCTGAATGCGCTGGTCGCAGCACTGGTTGCGCTGGTTGAGCCAGCGGTTTTGCTGATCATGGGTGGGATTGTCATGCTTTTGGTGCTGTCGATCCTGCTGCCCATCGTCAACCTGAACAATCTGGTGAACTAGAAGGGATATTCGATGATGATCGGGCCGCCTGTCGGCATGCCGGGCACCAAGATCGCTCCTTCGGGTTCGATCCGTGCGATCAGGCGGCGGTCACCCGTCACCGTGATCTCTGCCAACACGCTGTCACGGTCACGCAGCAAGCCGCGGGCGTCGCTGCCTTGGGTGGTCAGGTCAAGCGTCATTTGCGGCACTGTCGCCGCGCGGCCCAGCAGGTCTTCGCAGTTGCCCGCATCGACCGAGACAACCCCTGCCGCAGCCGCACGGCCCTCCTGCCAGCGCAGGGTCTGCACATCGACTACCGCACGGGACGTGCAGTTAGTTAGTGCGAGGTCAGGCACCAAAGCCAAAAGCCCCGGCCCCGCGCGGCCCACGACCGTCCGGGCTTCAAGCGCCCAAGGCGTGGCGCTTGCCACCCCGGTTAACTTGGTATCACCGCCCTGCAGCGCCCAATCGACCACGGCGCGTGCCAGCAGCAAGGACCGCCCCCGGACCTCCCAATCCAGCGAATATCCACCGCTGAGCACTGCGCGGCCTTTCCACAGGCTGCCATACAGGTCAGTAATCTGTGCAGGGACTACCGCAACGCGGTGCAGCGCGGTCGCCGGCAGGGTGACGATCAATGCAGCTAAATAGATAAGGAACGCAGTAGATGCCAAAAGCACGAGCGAAACAAACGACCGAAACCGCGATTTGCGGAGCCGGTGCGGCGCTGACGCGGCGGCGTCTGTTGCAGGGTCTTGGTGGGTCATCGGCGCTCTTTGGTTTGTCGGGCTGCGGCGGGCTGTCTTTGACGGGGGGTGACAAGCTGCCGCCAGCCAATGCGGTGGGTCAGGCGGTTCTGCTGGCGCCGCTCAGCGGGCCGCGTGCCTCATTAGGGCAGATCATGCTGGCCGCCGCAAGCCTTGGGGGCAATTCCACCACCCCGGGCGCAGAGGTGGCTGTTATTGATGCGGGTGACAGTGACGCTTCGGCAGTCGCCGCGGCCAAGACGGCGCTGGCAGGCGGTGCGCGGATGTTCCTCGGGCCGCTGTTTTCGGGGCAAAGCCGCGCCGTGGCGGCAGCCGTTAATGTGCCGGTTGTGTCGCTGTCCAACGACAGTTCGATCGCAGGCGACAATCTGTTTGTCTTTGGCATTACCCCACACCAATCGGCCAAGGCGATCCTCGGCTTTGCCGCCTCACGCGGTAAGCGCAGCGTGGTCACCGTTGTCCCGCCCGGCGCCTTTGGTGCCCTGTCGGCGACGGCCGCGCAGGCGATGGCGGCCAGCGTGGGGATCAAGATGCCCGCCCCGGTTGTCGCCGCTACTGCCGCCGGGCTGATGGACCAGATCCGCGCGGCAAACGGTGGTGCGCTGCCCGATGCGGTCTACCTGCCTGTGGTCGGTGACCCCTTCGAGGAACAGGCGGCTGCGATCAAGCCCAGCGGTGTGCAATTATTGGGCTCCGAGCAATGGGCTTCGATCACCCCCTACCGGATCGGGGCACTGCAGGACGGATGGTTCACGGCACCCGACCCCGTGGGCTTTGAAGCCTTCGCCACGGCCTTTGCTGAAGTCAGTGAGGCCGATCCCGGCGTGCTGGCGGGGCTGGCCTTTGACGCGGTGGAAATGGCCCGCATCCTTGGCCGGATCGCCCAGCAAGACCGCAAGGGGCTGCTGCGAGAGGCTGGTTTTGACGGCGTCGTGGGCCCTTACCGGTTCCAAAAAGACGGGCAATGCAGCCGCGGTTTGGCAATCCTCAGCGTGACCAATGGTGCCAACAACTTGATCGGCTCGACCGGGGCATGAATTCCCGGCGCGACCGCATGGCCGGGGTGACACTGGTCGAGATGCTGGTGGCGCTGAGCCTCTTTGCCATGGTCGGTCTGGCCGCCTTTACCACCCTGGAAACGATTCTGCGGGTGCGTGCACAGACCGATGGGCGGCTGGAGCATCTGGCCCGGCTTGACCGCGCATTGATGATCTTTGGTCGCGACATGATCGAGGCCGACCCGCAGGCTATTACGCTGGAAGAGGGCATACTGTCGGCGACGTTGCAAGACGGTCGCACCCTGCGGCGCTACTTGCTGACCGAGGGGGCTTTGCAGCGCCAGTCTGGCAAGCCAAACGCCGACCCTGATCTGATGCAGACACTTGTGGAGGAGGTCGGGACGCTGACCTTCCGGGTGCTGGACAACGAACGGGTCTGGCATGGCATCTGGCCCGATCCCGCAGGCGATGGTGCGGCCTCTGCCATCGATCTGACATTCGAAGTTGCCGGGTCGAGAACGCTGCGCCGGTTGGTGCTGCTCAGTCAGACGGTGCCGAAATGAGGGCGCACGATGCCGGGGTGATCCTGATCAACGTGCTGGTGGCGCTGGCACTGGGCGCGACCATTGTTGTCTTGATGTTCACCTCGCAAGAAAACCTGATGGACCGCACCCGCCGGGCAGCGGCGGCCACGCAGGCCGAAGCTCTGACGCTCGGCGCGGAGGCGTCGCTGGTAGCAGCCCTGCGCCGCGACATGGAAGAGGCACCCGAGACCGACCATATGGCCGAGCCTTGGGCGCTGGCCGCGCAGGGAGAAGTGCAACTGGAGACCGGCAGCTTCTCGATCACCGTGAGTGACGCACAAGCGCGATTTGATCTAAACGCCTTGGCCGCGGGCCGTCTTGCGCAGCAACAGACGCTGGCGCGACTAATCACTGCAGTCGAACTGCCCGACCAAGTGGCCCTCGACATCATTGACCACCTGACCCGGCGCGGCCCGGTGCGCGATCTGGCCGAGATCGAAGCGCTCGACGCCACGACCCGTGCCGCCTTGGCCCCCTATGTAAGCCTGCTGCCGCAGCCCGGCGATGTGAATATGAACACCGCCAGTGAGGCGGTAATTGCCCTGATGCTAGGCTCGCCCAGTGCAGCGCGGCAGTTGATCAGACGACGCGCAGCGGCAGGGTTTCTCACCAAAGGGGACCTTACGGATGCAGGAATCGTGGCGCTGAACGGGATCGGGTTCACTTCAGCGGTCTATGATGTAGAAAGCCGGGCCGAGGTCGATGGCATTACTATCACTTTGACCTCCCGGCTTTTGCGCCGCACGGTGCTGGGCCAGAAGGAAGTGCGTGTCATCACCCGCAGCTTCTCGCCGCGGGGCTCAGGCACGCCCCCCCTGCCCGCGCCACCACCTCTTCGCCCCTGAAAGCGACAGGGCAACAAAAATCGCGGCCCTCGTTGCCGAGGGCCGCGCTCCAAATGTCATGCAGTACCCTGCGTTTGGCCTGAACCTTACGGATTGAACGGCTCGCGCGTCGGGAACTTGGGCAAGGTCACACTGGCGAGCGAAATCGGCTCGCCATTGCGGTCTTGGGCGAAGGCACGGGCAAAGTCCGCGCCTAGGGCCGCAAGGCCATTCGCTGCGCTGCCGCCGCCACAGGCGACCAGAACGCCGCCCACAAGCACCAGGATCGAGATATTCTTCAACATTGGAATTTTCCTCTTCCTTTGTGTTTAGTTGTTGGGCGAACCGGCGATCGGCGTGTTTAGATAGGGGAACACATCCTGCAGTTCGGTGGCCCGCAGCGGCGCACCATCTGTCAGCGGCACAAGGCCAGCCGGTGCAGTTTCGCTGGGTTCACCATCGCCACAGAGACCAAGGTTGATGCTGTCCTCGGCATTGGGATCGCCACTAACTTCCTGACCAAGCGGCACGTTATGGCACAGACGGCCCATCACGACACGCAGAGCAAGGTCGACGGTGTCGTCACCGGGGCGACGGCCATTGGGGAAACCACCCAAGTCTTCAGCCAGCAGGCCAAAGGTGTGCTGTTGATCACGCGGGGTTGCCGGGAAGGCTGTGTTCAGACGCAGCATTTCAGACAAGTCGGTCGATGCGTCAAAGCCCGCGGGCTGGTTAACCCCCGGAAAGCCGCTAAGAAAGGCAGTCACAAGGTCGTTGCGCGGGAAGTTCGACGGCGCGATATTGTCGCTTGCGCCAAGCGCGTCGCGGAACAGGATGTCGATCAGCGCTGGCAATGTCGGATTGGTCACATAGACCGCCAGTGCCTCGTCGATTGTTGGCTCAGCGGCGTTGAAGAGATCCTTGTCGGCCAAACCGATGACGACTTCGTTGACTAGCGGGTTCGACAGACGCGACTGCTGCACCCAGGCACCGCCATAAAGTGAAGTCTGCTCATAGGTGGGCGATGGATCCTCAAGCTCACCCTGCGGCAGGCTCGCGGTTGTCCATGCGCCGATCACAGTCTCGTCACCCTGTGTCAGACAGTCGATCGGGACTTCCAGCGCCAGTGTGGTCACATTGGCCTTATCGATCAGGTCGTCATTAGCGCGGTCTTGCACGATGCCGTTCGGATTAAAACCCGGGTCATTGTACTGAGGCCACATCGGGTTGTCCGGGCCTTGGACGGGCACAAGGTTCACGAGGTCAAAAATCTCGCCAAGGTTCACCGCAAAGGCTTCTGCACGCTGGCCGGCAAAGACACGGCCAGTGCCGCAGCCTGGGATCTCGACTTTGTCATAGATATAGGCGTCAGCATAGGCCTGGTAGTCGGGCAAAGTCTTGTTGCCGACATTGTCGAGCGGCTTGGTAAAGGTCGCGCCACCGGAATGGGTCAGCGCCGCACGCTCACCGCTGCGACGGTCGCCGGTGATCATGGTCACGCCGTAAGTCTCGGTCTCGCCCAAAGCGGCTATCGGTCTGCTTGCGGTGATCTGCCCGGCTGTGCGCAGCGGGATGCCGACCATCTCGCCATTAATGTCGAGTTGGATGCCGGTGCCGTCTTTCAGATTGTTGTCGAACTGGAATTGGAAGGTGATTTCTTCTTCGGCGTCAGCGTCATTGCTAACGTGGATCTCATATATCGCATCGGGGTCCATGGTGAAATAATTCGGACCGCCGTAGGGCGCTTGCAGAGGCTGGTAGTTGGCAATCAGCGTCACATAATCGCCGCGGCCTGCCTCATAGCTCTTGAACATATAAAAATCAGTAGCGTCGATCTTTGGCTGCTCGGTTATGCTAGGCGCTTCGCGGTGTGACGAGGCTGATGCGAGGGTTGCGGTCAGGCACAATGCGCTGGCGCAGCTCCCCTGCAGCAGGGTACGAATGGAAATGGTCATTGGTCTCTCCCAAGTTGGCATTTTTCTTACATAATCTTAGGTTGTCTCTCCCTGCGAACGCTGAAAAAATGCAACTCAGTTTTCGCATTGTGGTAGTCACGTAACCCGTCCGGAAAGGTTTCAAAGTTTGTGAAAAAAGCTTGTTTCCGGGTGGCGGGATGATTTGTAGGCCAGCAACATGCCTTTGATTCCCGATATGCCACCTGCCCTATTCGTTGTAAGCACGGCCATATTGGCCGTTCTTCTGAGCCTGCTTGTCAGGACCGACCTGCGCGAGAAACGCCTACCGGACCGATATACTCTGCCGCTCATCGTTCTGGGTCTTACTCTGAATACCTTTGTCCGGGGTGCGCTACCGACAGGTGAGATCTGGGGGGCGATATTTGGCTATTTGGCCTTCTGGGCGCTTGGTAGTCTTTTTTTCAGCCTGCGAAGACAAGAAGGGCTTGGGCTCGGCGATGCCAAGCTTCTCGCCGCCGCCGGCGCCTGGCTCGGGCTTGAGGCCTTGCCGTTGGTCGTGCTGATCTCGGCACTCGGGGCTTTGGGTTTCGCTTTGATCTCCCGGCGCGAACGAACGGACCAACTCGCTTTTGGTCCTTGGCTTGCCGCAGCCTTCTTTGTCTTGTGGATAGTCAGGGTAGATACCATTTGATAGCGCCCGACAATGTCACTGAATCACCGCCCCACTTAATATTGAAGTGGTCCTGCTTTTCAGGACAGGTTTGCGGCTCAGCTAAGATGTAATCGGGTTGGTTTCATGCCGCCTTCTGGGTTCGTGCTGTGTCGAAGAATGCGTCGTCAGGGGATTGTTTGTCGAGAGCCGTGTGGGGCCGCTCAGAGTGGTAGAACCCAATCCAGTCAGTGATCACGCATTTAGCTTGGATCCCTTCCTGCAATTCGGGCAGATACGGCACCGCACCCCGGGTCTTTGTGGAACCGCCTGCCGGATGAGACGCGGGCGGATATCATCGAATTTGCCTTGGAGCATGAAGACTTGGCGCCCCGTGAGTTGGCGGTGAAATATACCGATGAGAAGCAGTATTTTATTTCGGAATCAACGGTTTACCGCATCCTGAAGGCGGAAGATCTGATCACGGCGCCAGCGCATATCGTGATGAAGGCCGCCAGTGAGTTCAAAAACAAGACCACGCGGCCCAACGAGCTCTGGCAGACCGACTTCACTTATCTGAAGGTCTTGGGCTGGGGCTGGTTCTACCTGTCGACCATCCTGGACGACTACAGCGGGTACATCATCTCCTGGAAGCTTTGCACGACGATGAAGGTTGAGGACGTGACCGCCACGCTCGACCGGGCGCTGGAAGCCTCGGGCTGCGACAGCGCAATCGTTGTCGCCAAACCCAGGCTGCTCAGCGACAACGGCTCGTCTTACATCGCAGGGGACTTGGCGGATTACCTCGACGAAAAGGGCATGGATCATGTCCGAGGCGCGCCATACCACCCACAGACCCAAGGCAAAATCGAGCGGTGGCACCAGACCATGAAAAACGGTGTCCTGCTCGAGCATTACTTCCTGCCCGGTGATCTCGAGCGCCAGATCGGCGCCTTCGTGGAATACTACAACAACCAACGCTACCACGAGAGCCTTGGGAACCTGACGCCAGCCGATGTCTACTTTGGGCGCGCTGAGCAGATCCTGAAACAGCGAGAGGAAATCAAACGAAAAACCATGATCAAGCGGCGCTTGCGCCACCAAACTGAAAACGCATAAACTCAATCAAGGATGAGCCAGAGCCTCCAAATGAAAGCATGCTCTGATGTCCCAAATTATCTGACGACGGACAGTGCGTTACTCATTGAACTCCAGACCTTATACAGGGTCGAAACACCGAGAAGTTGCGACTAAGCGGACGTTGGTACAGAGTGCAGCGAATGGCGGCTCTCCGCCCTCTGTGACCGTCAGACCATACCCACCGCCCTACCGATGAATTGGCCTTTTGCCGTCCTCCTCCTGCAGCATCGCTTCCATTTCTTCTAAGCCATCGACTGCAGAGCGCATCTGCGCCTCATCAGCTACGCTAGCAGCTTCAGAATCCGCAACTTGGCCCCCAAAATCCATCTCCATCTGGCGCTGTTCCTCAACGACGACGGCTTGAACAACTGGCGCAGTCTTCTTTGGGGCGACATCGGATTGCTCTGACGATTGGCCATCAGCCGCCTGGCGTGCGGCCTCAACGTCGGCGTTGTATCTGCCTGATCCATCCGGCGGTGTCATCGGCATGGCGCGCACACTCAGCGGCAGCGTGCCGTGCGATCCCCCTCCTCCCGGCTTCGGAAACGGCAACTCGCCCGTCTGCGCCGCATGGATCGCCTTGAACAGGCGGTCGTCAAAATACTGGATCCGCTTTGCGCGGACCGGCATCTGGGCATCGATGACCATGACGATTTCATCGAGCGGCAGGCGGCGCGCCTCATCTTCGGGCAACAACGAGCTCTCTTCAGTCCGTGTGGATTGGCTGCGCCCTTCAAAGGGGTTCTTGCCGATGGACTGGGATCGCGTGATGACGGTCTTCGTGGTCTTGCCGACCGCCTTGCTCAGCTCCTCGACGGTCTTTTCATCCGAAGGTGTCAAGTAAAGCTTCACGCCCGCGTTGCCCTGCAGGGCGCGGCGGGTGTTCTCGCCGTAGATTTCATCGAGGGCGGGGATGGTTTGGGTGACCACGGCAAGGTGACCTCGATAAGTGCGCAGGGTCTCGATGCTTTCGACCACGATGGGCATTTTTCCGAGACGGTTGAACTCGTCGAGCATGATCATCACTGGCCACGGCTCGTCTGGCCCGGGATCCTTTTCCTGCATGGCCGAGAGCAGGTCGGAGAAAAACAGCCGGATCAGCGGCGCGAGCGGCTTCACCATCAGCGGCTGGACCACGAGATAGACCGAAAAGGGCTTCTTGCGGATCGTTCGGAAATCAAAATCCGACACCGCTGTCGCCTGATCGATGGCCGGGTTCTGCCATTGATCGAGCCCCGATGTCATCAGGAGCGAGACGTAAGAGGTCAGCGTATCGTTGTTGGTCGAGGCCAGCCGCGTGAAGATCAGCTTGGCGGCCCTGTTGTCCACCTCATGGCCCCGCGCGAAATACTCCTTCTGCTTGTTCCCGCCCGAGGCGGCGATGCGGTAGATCTCGCCCAAGGTCGGACGCTTGCGCTGGAAGGCCAAGAGCCCTGCTGCCACAAAGAGATCGATCCCGCCCTTGAGCAGCCCCTGCACCCGGTCATTGTCGCTTTGCAGGAAGAGCGTCGCCAGGAGCTGCAATTCCATCTGCTGGCGCGCGGGATCTTTCAACTCATAGATGCGCAGGAGCGGGTTGTAGCGATGCGTGCGCTTGCCCTCCCAATCGGTGGGGGCAAAGCGATAGACCTTGTCGCCTTGGGCTGCGCGGTGCCGGGCCGTGGCCTCGAAACACTCGCCCTTCACATCGAGCGTCACGGCGGAGCCTTGCCAGGTCAGCAGGTTCGGAATGACAAAGCCCGTGGTCTTGCCGCGGCCCGTGGGGGCCACGATCAGCGCATGGGGGAAGACCTTGGAGCAGATGTAGTTGGCGCGGGAGCCCGGCGGCCCCAGCTTGCCGAGGATGAACCCGGTACCGGGCGCTCCGAAGAAGCCATTGGCCTTCATCTCGCGCGCGGTCTGCCAATGGGTCTGGCCAAAGCGTGTCAGAGCGGACCCCGAGAGGGCGAGGCTCAGCATCAGGCCGGCGGCGGCGAAGCTGCCGATGATCAGGTGAATAAGTTGCGCGTCTTCCGGGCGGCGATCGAGGATCGCCAGATAGTTCTGCGCGATATAGGCAAAGTCGATCTCGGCTCCGAAGCCGAGATCCTGATAGGTCAGCACCGCCGAGGCGATGGTGTAGCCTATGGCGGCGGTCACCAGCGTTACCAGCAGGACGCCCGTGGCGATCCGCGCCTTTCCCATGGCGGCGCTCAATGGACGTGACCCCGCTCGGTCTCGCCATCCACATCGCCAATGCGGTGTTTTTCGTATTCGGTGTCGGCAAGATCATCGACCACCTGGCGCAAGGCCTCCGTGTTGGCCGTCGCTGCATCCGATTGCAGGTAGACCTTGGCGACATAAAGCCGGTCGAGGCGGTCCTCGAGAACCTTGTCCAGCGCATCGGCATCGCCAGATGTGAGCCGGTCGAGTTGGCGAAGGTCCAGCACCCGCGCGATCTCGTCGCGAAATGCGTCCCGCTCCGCCTCGGTCTCGAAGGGCGCGGACAACTCCCCCGCCCGCTCATGCTCCAGAACACGCGTAATCTCGTCTGCAAGGCGGTCGGCACGGTCAGACTGCGGCGCAGTTTCACCGCGGGCTGCGAGGAGTGCGTCGCGCGTGCCAGACCCAAGCCCGTCGCGCATCTCGTTTTCACGGCGGACCTGATTGATGACCTCCGTGTCGCGTATCTCGACGACGGCCGCGTAGGTCGCGCCAAGCCCGCGGGCGAGGTGGGACGGCATGTCCGGATAGCGCTCCCTGAATTCATCCGTGACAGCATCTGCAACGGGCGTGCGGACGTCGCGTCCCTCCATGATCCGGTCGACCTCGCGGGTGATCTCGCGGGCGCGGGCGGCATCGGTAATGGTCTCCCTGTAAGGCTCAGACCGGTCAATCACATCGCCAGGGCGTGCGAGCAGATCTGGGTGTGCCTCGAGATATGCACGCTGCTCCGTCTCGATCCGGCGCTCCGCCCGTGAGACAACCTCCCAGTCCCGGTCCTCGATCTGCTGCGCAGTCAGGCCGTCTGCGCGCATCTCCTGACGGATTGTCCCTTCCATCGCCCGGACCGCGTCCCGGTGATAATGGAACCGCTCGCTGACCGGTTCCGCTTCCATGACGCCATCCCGGCGCAGCACGTTCTCGCGCTCCAAAAGCGTACCAAGCGCGACATGCACATCGTTGAGAATGTCGCGCGCCTGTTCCAGATCAGCGCGGCGTTCGAGGTTCAGATCGCGCGCCTCGGCCACTTTGGAGAGATTATCTGCGATCCATTGATGCTCGAGCGCTGCATTTGACGCGCCCGTCTCGATCCGGGCCACCACTTCCGATGTGCTGATCCCCGTGCCCCTTAGTGCCGCGTCAATGCGCGATCTCAGGTCGGGCTCGGCCAGTCGCTCGCGCTGGCTGGCGTCGATATTGGCTTCGGAATAGATCCCGCCCTCCGAGGGGGTCTCTGACAGCGTGGATGATCGCAGCCCCAAGGGCTGCATGTGCTGGACCTGCGTCTGGATCTCGATGAGGCGCTTTTCCAGCACGGGACGTTCCGCGTCAGACTTCTCGGCGATCATGCCCTGCACCCGCGCGAGCTTTTCCGCATAGAGGCTTCTGAGATCCTCGAAGCTTTGATCCTCGGCCATATACACATCTCCTGTTCGGTCCACCTGCCCGCCATGCGCCAGCACCTCGCCCGCGCGGAAGAGTGCCGCGGCAATATCCTCGCGGGCTTCACGCGAAGCCTCCGCGGCAAGCGAATGGTAGACGGTTCTGGTGTTGGCGATCTCCGCCAGCGTCCGCGCCAGGTCCTGCCCCACACGTTCGCGCTCGCGGGGCGCGCGCCCCTCTTCTTTCGCGGCGTAGACCTCGCTGGTCCGGGCTGGGTAATGTACAACCCCGCGATCCACCCGCCGCGTGGCCTCCAGCCGTACACCATACTTCTCGGCCTCCTCGACCATGGCGAGGCGGAAGTCGTCATAGTTGAAGCGGTGGTTGCGCCCCAGAAAGAAGAACTCGCCTTCCTGCGAGCGGCGGTTCAGCACCAAATGCGCATGCGGGTGATCGCGGTCCTCATGCACCGCGATGATGTAGTCGAAATGCCCCGCGTCGGTCTGGAAGAACCGCTCGGCCACATCCGTCGCGATGTCGCGCACATCCTCCCCGCGCGTGCCGATGGGGAAGGACATGAGCATGTGGGTGGTCTGCCCAAGCTTGGGCTTGAAGCCCGCATCCCACCGCTTGGCAAAGCGCTCGGTCAGATCCTTGATGTCACCCGCCTCGAGCTTCGTCTTGCCATCCAAGAACCCGCTACTGTCCACGATATGGGTGGACTTGGTGGTGAGGTAATCGAGCTGGTTTGCGAGCTGCGATTTGGTATGCGTTCCCCCGCCCCGGATCGCCTTGAAGACCGCTGGCCGGTGGCCTGCTGCCGCGCGCACAAGCTGGGTCTGCTTGGCCACGTGCAGCCCCTGCATTGAGCCCCGGACGCGGCTCCAGCCATCCCGAAACACCTCGCCCGTGACGGCATGGACGGCATCATTCAGCTGCATGCGCAAACTCCCTCAGCGCGGCCGTGGCCTGCAGCTGCATCGCATCCCGACGGCGGCGCAGGAGCAGGTCGATCTCGTCAGCGGAATCCAGGATGAACCGCGCCAGACCGCGCATCTGCGCAAGGCGTAGTTCGGTGAACTCGGCACGCGTGCCACCATCAGCCCCCTGCCCCTGCCGGTTGGCCCGCGTCATCTGCTTGGCGATCTGCGCGACCCCATTGCCAACCTCGTGCAGAGAGGCGCGGTAGCGCGCCATCTCTGCTGCCATCTGCGCGTCCGGAACGAACACCCCGCCTGCCGCCTGAATGAGCCGCCTCAGTCCCTCAGCCCGGCTCTCGATCCCCGCATTCGCCAGCACCGCATCGAGCGCCGCCAGTTCCACAGCTGTGACCTTCACACTGACCGCTGAGACCGGAATTGCGGCATCCGTCTGACGCTCGGCATTGGCTTTGAGCGTGTACTGGATCGCCCGGACCGACACGCCAAACCGTTCCGCAAGGGCAGATGTGGTCACACCTTCCGCAGCCTCGCGAACGATCTCCATGCGGTCCGCATCTGTGAGACGTTTTGAGCGCGACATGCGAAGAAAGACCCCCTATTTCCTGCCACCTTCCACCAAGGCTGCTCCTACCTTACGATAATATACCATGCTGTCAATTATATACTTACGTCGCATTCAGGCTCAGGCAGCCTTGGTGTCTGCTTCACGCCGCGGCCCGCAGGGACGCGGCTCTGCCGCCCTCACCACCGGGCGACCCACCTGTCCTAGGGGTCCCGTCCGCCAGCCCCGCCCGAGGGTCTGGCCGAACACGCATGTGTTCGGACGGAACCGCGGGCGGGCGCAAACCCCACCGACAGGGCGGACAGGCAGGGTCAAGGAGGGCCAGATTTGGCTTGCCAAATCTCTGCCGCAAAAACCGGGAGGCCCTGGCCGATAGGTTTTTGTGGATGGCCCCCTTGAGGCTGACTGGCCGGTCTGTCGCGGCCTGATCATTCCGGGCGGAGTGCGTCTGATGAATGCGCAGCGACCGGCAACTTCGTGAAGTCGCCTCGGGCGATCTGACCGCCGGACACGGCATCCCTGAACAGGGATTGGGCCGCCCCAAGATCATCCTGGGGCGGCCCATCCTCGTCAGAGGATTTAGTCCTGGGGATCTTTCGCGCTCGGCGGGAACATGACCAGCTCCGAGACCGCGACCGGGAAGTCGAGCTTGAGGCTGAAGAACTCCGAGCCGTCCCCGTTGCGAGTGTTGCGGAACATCGCACCCACGCGTTGGAAGCGGGTGCGCTCCTGGCCATCGGTGTCGGTGAACTTGACTGGGACGGTGGCGACGTAGTGGTTGGTCATTTGGGTTACTCCTTGTTGCGATGGGGATCACCCGGCACGGGGGCAAGAGGCCCGGTCGCAAGCGCAAATGCGGAGGGTCCGCGGCCCCGCCGTGGAAGCCGTATTTGTGCTTGCCGGAGCGCAAGCGCAGGGCACGATTGGGCCGACCCCGTGCGATCCACATCTATGAGCAAAAAGGAGAGACCCGGATGACCCGTGCCATCACGCAGTCGCCACCATCCGCGTCCACGTCCTGCCGAACCTGGCCGAGGTGCTGATGACGCCCGCCCGCGTGGGTGCGATGTTCCGAAACACCACCCGAGGGTTGTGCAGGTCTTCAGCCTCATGTGCGACGTCTCGACCCCTCGGTCTTGCGCTGCTGACGATGTGCGTGATGCGCGCACCATCCCCAACCCGTACCGATGCGGATGGGCCGCACTCTGACGGACTTGGTAGAGGGATAACGGTGCTGGCCGCCGCGAGCTCCCGATCACGCGTGACCGACCGCACGCGCCATGAGACATGACGAAAAGGCCGCGCCAAGCGCGACCCCCTCTGTTCAATCCTGCGACGCCTTTTTCGCCGGGTCCGCAACCCGCATGACCGTCAGACCTTTCGCTTCCGCCTTCTGCCCGAGGTTCAGCGCGACCCCGTTGCCGCCGAAGAGTACAACCCCCGTCGCCGCGAACTTGTCGTCCAGCATTTCGTCGTTGCACTTGAACGGTGCCGCCCGCCCATGCGCGGACCAGCGCGGATCAAAGCGCGCCTGCGCTACCCCGCGTGCCCGGGCCCACCGAGCCGCAATCATCTCCGCCCCGTGCTTGCCGCCCTTGTGGCAGAGGAAGATCTCCTGGTTCCGGTTCTGCTTGATCCGTTCGCGAACCTTGTCGAGCGTGTTGAAGATCACATCGACATCGGTCCAGTCGGTTGCGCCCGAGACGATCAGAGGCACCCCCTCGACTTTCGACTTCTCGGCGGTTTCACGGTCGTGCTGCTCCAGCAGTTGCCGCGCCTCGAAAACCGCGCCTGTCTCTTGCGCCCGGACGCTCGCGCGCGACCCGGCTGCCGGGATGAAGGCGTGGCCCGTCTCGATCTCATAGCATTCCGCCGCCGCCTCGCTCATCACCTCGATGGCGCTGACGATCTCGGGCAGCTGCACAAAGCGCGCTTGCGCCTCTTCGAGCGCGGTCTCGGCGATCTCCGATCCGTCATGGGATTTTGCCAGTGCGCCGATTTTGTCGGCGGTGCGGTCGATCTCCTTGCCAAGCGCCACCTTACGCCGCTGCAGTATCGTCGCCAACCCATGGGCCAGCGGTTCGATTTCTGCTTCGAGCCCGGTCCCGCGCAACTGACCAAGCAGAGCCTCGAAGCTCTCGCGGATGACGCGGTCGGTCAGGATGTGATCTTCCGGGATCGGCAGCTGTGCATCCTTCTCGGTCAGCCCGAAAAGCTCAATGGTCTCGTAGGTGTTTGCTGTGTCGTAAGCCATATTCTTTCTCCAGATATTGGGTTCGACCACCACGTGAGTGTGGTGGCATGGCCGAATGCCTGGTTTCCGAATCTGCCCGGGTCAGGGACGGCGCAGCCGCCGGCTTGCCGGGTGCAAAAGTTTTCTGCGCGCAGCACCTGACAAATGCGCGGCCTCACACACGGGACTGCCCCCGCCGCTGGCGCCAACCTCGCCGAAAAGTTTTGCGATCCTTGACGCGGGCTGATTTGGGGGCCATCCGGAGGATATGCTTCCACGCTCATGTGTGTGTGTTTTGACGGTAGGTTTGCCCGACCCGAGCAGGCAAACGGGCCGACCGGACGTGGGAGACGGATGAAGTGGCGGGATCGTTTTGGCCTCAGGCCAAAACAGACCAGAGCGCAATCCGGCGGAGCGGCCGGGGAGGAACGTGCTCGCGAGGCGGGCAAACCGGAATGCCGGGCGCAACGCCGCGGTGAGGCCGCATGGCCGAATGCGCGACGGACCGAAGGGCCGTTCTCCCCTGCGACACGCGAAGCCAAGCGGGGGAGGCCGCAAGGCTAAAGCGAAGAAGAGCTTCGCAACAATTTCCTTCCAGCAAGCCGAATAAACAAGCTAGTATCTCGCAAGGCGCCTATTGATTTCCCTAATGGGAAGTCTGCATCTCGGGTGATCACGAACCG
Source organism: Sulfitobacter sp. HNIBRBA3233 (assembly GCF_040149665.1). Classification (NCBI taxonomy): domain Bacteria; kingdom Pseudomonadati; phylum Pseudomonadota; class Alphaproteobacteria; order Rhodobacterales; family Roseobacteraceae; genus Sulfitobacter; species Sulfitobacter marinivivus. The sequence continues at coordinate 25,947 of NZ_JBEFLP010000003.1, forward strand.
CCTCGAGGCCCGACTTGAGGAGGACGGTCGAACAAACCTCGTGACGTTCCATCTGATCGAAGACCCACAGGACGCCGTGCATCGCGATTTCTTGGCGCTCGGCCTCAGCCCTGAGCGCACCGTCTCCGGTAAGGAGAACCCAATCCCTTCCAGCCGCCAGGCAAAATGCAAAGACATCTGGCGTCGACAACATAGATTTCGCCCGCTTCAGCTCTGTCGCACGTGCGGTTTCTTCTGGAGTGAGCTCTTCCACTCTCAGACCCAGATCGATCAGATCAGGACCCATCCAGTCGAGGAGTTCCGCTTCATAAAGAATATCTGGGACAACAAAATCATAGGGGAGGTCAAAGAGCCTCGCGGTCAGCGAGGCTCTCTCGATGTCGATCAGGACAGAAGTATCAGAAACAAGAACTTGCACACAGCGACTATGCCATGTGGTCCAAACGTTCTTCCAGTTCTTTTACTCGTATTTCGAGAAGCTCAGCCGCGCGAGACAACCCAATCAATCCCTCGGAGAGGGCACGAAAACACAACCTTTGAAAACGGTCCGGTTCTTCTCGCTCCCAAGGAATGGAATTCGGCTCCTCGAACGGCTCATCCCGCCAACCTCGTTGCTTATAGACCTTAAACAGGCGCGCAAATGTTGCCTGGTTGATGATCTCCAAATCCTTGCATCGATACGTCAGCGCTTGAATGCTAACGCCAAACCGATCCTTCAGACTAATGAGCTCACCAATGCTTATGTCCGTTCTCCGGGCACCAATCTCCTGCCGAAGCACTTCTGCCGGAACGAGGAATGCGCCAGCAAATCGATTTGCCGCGCGTTCTGAATCGCACCCTTCGGCGACTTTAAGAACCATGTGGCCCAATTCGTGAGCTAAACTGAAGCGCTTCCGCTCAGACCAGGTCTTCTTCTTGATCATGATCACCCGCGCGGAGTGATGCTCTTTTCGACGGACTTTCGCCGCAAGCCCATCAACTCGATCAACGTCCAAAGACAACACCTTGATACCGTGCTCCTCTAAGAGTTCGGCAAGCATTGGAATCGGGTCGTGACCCAGCTGCCAGGAAGCACGCATGTTGCGAGCCGCGTCTTCGGCATCACGAACATCGGCCACCCAGTAGGGCGCTTCGTGCGGGGCATCCCATTCCTGACTCGAAAGATTCAGCAAGCTTTCGATAGCTAGATACTTTTCAACCATATTGAGCGTTTTGGCTTCGATCGTCGCGATCTCCTTGGCTGACGAGCTGGCTGACTTGCGAAACTCCACGCCCTCCAACTCAAGCTCGTCATCGCTGAGCAGGAAATCCACAGAAACGTCGAGTGCTCGGGCAAGACTTAGCAGCACGCCCGATCCGGGCATGTCTTCATTGCGCTCGTACTTGCCTATGGCTTGAGCGGATACCTTGTTCTCCATGGCATCGGAAAGTGCACGGAGCGAGAGGCCAGATGCCGCCCGGGCTCCTTTGAGTCTCTTGCCAATCATAACGTCCTCCCAGTGGGTGGTTTACACTTCACCCATATGATTGATATTTTGTAAACTACAACGCTTGAAAGCGCGGCTTTTTATCCCTACTTTGTAACACGAGGCCAAATGGAAGGCAAATTTGTAAACCGCCAAGCCGCCTGAAGAGGCGCTGAACAGGCAAAGAACCGAGGAAGCAGCCATGAACGCAACGTTTGCTGGCGACCTGCCAAAAGGAATTCAGAAGATCACGGCACTGCCGGATCCGAGTCTGGCAGAACTTTGGGACTCAATCATCGTCGAAGCCGAGATGAAGGAGCGCCTGCTTTCTCAAGCGGTGCTGAATTTCACAATGCGACCAAAGATGAGCCGAACCGTGTTGCCACTCCATGGCGTCCTCCTGTTGGTTGGCGCACCCGGGACGGGCAAAACGTCGCTCGCGCGAGGGTTGGCCAACCGAACAGCGGCGGCTTTCAAGGGGGGAAACTTCCAACTGGTCGAGGTTGAAGCGCATGGCTTGACGAGTTCCGCCATGGGGAAAACGCAGCGGGCGGTTACTGACCTCTTCGCGCAGACACTTTCAGAACTTGCCAATGCAGGCCCGACGATTGTGCTGCTAGATGAAGTGGAAACACTTGCGGTCGACCGATCCAGACTCAGCCTCGATGCCAACCCTGTCGACATTCATCGAGCCACGGACGCTGTTCTGGTTCAGCTCGACCTGCTGGCAGAATCTCACAAGAACCTGCTGTTTGTGGCGACCAGTAACTACCCAGAAGCGGTGGACGATGCCTTCGTTTCCCGATGCGATCTGGTGCTTGAAGTACCCCTTCCCGGAAAGGAAGCCTGCAAGACCATATTGCGGGAGTGCCTGTTGGGGCTAAGCAGCACCTATCCTGAGATTGAAGGGCTGACTAAGGACCGTGGCTTCGATACCTGTGCTGGCGAATTCGTCGGCCTTGACGGAAGGACTATCCGAAAAACCGTTGCAAATGCGCTCGCCTCAAACACTCAGGTGGCACTGAACCCCGGCTCGGTAACACTGTCACAGTTGGCAGCAGCCGCGAAATCAGCCCAAACCAACAAAAAAGCAAATCGGGGGAAGTGATGGCAACTGTAACCCGCAGAACATTCCGAAGCTCTCCGCATCGCGACGCATTGGCAACATGGGCCGCCATCAGCGACTTGCTCACCCGTACAAATACCGGAGCGCAGCAAGAACTCAGCAGTGTCGCTGGCATTGCAAGCAGCATAATCGCGGACAAAGCCTGCGAAAACTCACCAATCATTGTCAGCTGTGAAGGGCCGCAGACGCGCATCTACTGCCTTTACGATGACGATGCGATCGACGGGTCGGACGCGAACGAAGACGTGCTCGGGTTTGACCCGCTGAAAGGTGATTGGTCGATTTCACTGCCATGTGAACCCGATGATCTCGGTTGGGTCCAATCTGCGCTGCAACAGAAGAGCAACCGCATCACAGCACGCGACAGAACCGAAACCAAAAAGCAAGACACAGCGAACAACTCGCAAGGTGCTACGCTCGAAATTGATCTCGAGGGGTTGTTGAAACCATGACAACAGTCATCACGTATTCCCGCACCCAGTCTGTCACCTATGTGGCCGATAACATCCTCAAGAGCCTCAAAGACATTATCCGTCTGAGTGGCATGGATCCAACAAATTTCGTGAACGACACGGAAATCAATATGCGCGGAATCAAGGCATGGTTGGAGAGCGAAGACCTCGAGAAGATCACACTCGAGATATACGATCCGGCAACCAATGGACTGATCCTGCGTTGGGATATCGACGTGAACTACAGTTGGTCTGCTGGAGATGGAAACTTCTGGACGGACACCGATCAGCTTCGTTGGGCAATTCGCAAAGCGGGAGTTGCGCCGGCAAGCGCCAAGTATGACCTCCTGCTACGTACAAAGCCGGGACGACCTGATGTCCCGGGTTGGTACCGGACCACCGCCCGATCTACAGACGGTATGGTTCGCCAAAGCCTTGGCTCCACCATCGAACACAACGGTCTGGGAGCGACGGCAGCGTATTGGAGGCAGGCATCATGATTTCACTCCCGGACGCATTCAAAAAGTTCAAGAGCCGAATGGAGTTGAACGAAAGAGAGCAGCAGAACGCATCCAAGCGGCAGAAGGAAGTTCGCGAGCATCTGGATAATGCCTTTCAGATCGACCGTAGCTTTTTGACAGGAAGCTACGCCCGCTGGACCAAGTCCAAACCACTCAAGGATGTCGATATCTTCTTCGTTCTTGGAAAGGACGAGGACCACTATCGAGACAAACATCCTGACAAGATACTGACCGCATTCTACGATACGTTGGTTGACGTTTATGGAAGCAGCGCCGTCAAAAAACAGGGACGCTCTGTGGGTGTGGACTTTGGTGTCGTCGTCGATTCCGACGACAACACAGATTACCGGGTTGTAAGCGTGGATGCAGTGCCCGCATTTGCAAAGGGCGACGACTACGAGATCCCGAACAACACAACCGGGAAGTGGATGGGAACAAATCCCGAAATCCATGCACAGAAGGCTGTTTCGGCCCACCAAGCTTATGGCAATGAGTGGAAGGGCCTGGTCCGCATGGTGAAGTACTGGAACCAAAACAGCCGACACGGAGAAAAACCTATCAAGCCATCCTTTCTGATCGAGGTCATGGCGATGGAATGCCTCCATGGTGGATGGGGTGGTTCACATGACCGCGAAATCCAAGCGTTCTTCGCTACGCTACGCGACCGAATTCACGAGGATTGGCCAGATCCGGCCGGGCTCGGCTCTCCTGTTAGCGATCGAATGGACGCAGCGATGGTGAAGCGCGCCCAGACAATTCTGGATCAGGCAAACCGCGACATCGCTGCCGCAATCCACTTGGCGCGCCAGGGCAAGAACGGAGACGCCCTGAAAGCGTGGCGCGCTTTCTTCGGACCAAAATTTCCGCTGTCTTAGAAAGAAGAAACAATGGCTGAATGGTCGCTATCACAACTTCTATCATCGTTGCACGAGGATATTCAGCATCGGCTGTCAACGGCGCGGAAGTCGTTCAAGCATCCCGGTACAAAAGGGGACGCAAGCGAAGCGATTTGGATCGATATGCTCGCACAGTACATCCCTGAGAGATATCAGGTTGCAAGTGCTCATGTCGTCGATAGTACAGGGAATTTCAGCGATCAGATTGATGCTGTCGTTTTTGACCGCCAATACTCGCCTTTCATTTTCACGTACGAAAACCAACTCATTGTCCCGGCTGAGAGCGTTTATGCTGTCTTCGAGGCGAAGCAGACGGCAGACGCCAATCTTGTCAAATACGCACAAGACAAGGTTGCATCAGTGCGAAGACTGCATCGGACCAGCCTACCAATCCCGCATGCTGGCGGCGTCTACCCACCAAAACAACTCATTCCCATCATCGGCGGGCTTTTGACTTTCGAGAGCGAGTGGAAACCTCCCTTGGGGGCATCGTTCGAAAAGGTCCTCGACGGAGGTGAAAATGATAGAAGGCTGGACATCGGCTGTGTCGCTTCTCATGGGCATTTTCTGTTCGACGAGGAAGGCGGGTATGACCTTGTTGAGGGATCGAAACCGGCAACGGCCTTCTTGTTTGCGCTGATCTCACGCCTCCAGTTCAGCGGCACGGTACCAATGATTGATATTGACGCTTACGGAGATTGGCTGACCAAATAGTAGCCGCAAAGTTCGTTTTCGTATTGCTATGCCGTCCAACGCCGAAGGATCCTGCTCATAGAGTAGAGCGATCTTAGACCCAAACAAACACGGCAAAAGGGGAACCGTGTTTCCACGGCTCCCCTTTCGGTGCGTATCGTCTAACCGCGTGCGCTGATCACGCGACCAGCGACAGCCCCGCGCCCGCGTCCTGCGGCTGCTCACCGCTATCGATGAACGGGATGATCGAGAAGGTCTGCCCGCCGCGCTGTGCTTCGTTCTGGACGGCGTTCACGCGCAAGTCGCCATCGGGCGTATTGATCAGCAGCGACAGGTAGTCATTGCCCGTGCGGCTGCTTGTGGCCATCCAGGCCGAGCCGACGCGGATCGGCGTGCCCCGGGGCGAGCTGACCTCGATGCGGTAGTCAGGGTGGGTCTCCTCGGTCTTGTAGCTGTTCTCGATCAGCATGAACTCCAGATCGAACATCATGTTGGCGATGTAGCCGGTGAAGGCGTTGTCGGCGTCCATGGCGGTAAGCTCACCCGAGATCGAGCCGGATTTCATCAGGCCGTTCGAGACCAGAGGGATGATCTCGAATTCGCCGCTCTGGGCCGCGCGCGCCTCTTTCGTCTGCACCGCGTTGACCCGGAACGGGCCCATGCCAACATCGAGCTGCATCGAGATGTAGGGGTTGCCGCTGGTGTTGCCAGTTTCGTTCCAGGCCGTGCCGATGCGCACCTTGCGGCCCGACTTGTTGATCGCCGTCACGTCGTAATCGGGGCTGCGCGCGGACATCTTCGGGCGGGTTTCAAGCTGGATGGCGATGTCGAAACGCGTCGAGTGGATCATGCCGGTATACTGAGCGGCTGCGGTCTCGACATTGCGTGTAAGGGTTCCTGCGAACATGGGATGGTTCCTTTCAGATTGGTCGGTGCCTGACGTTCTTGCCAGCACATCCGGGATTGCTTTCTCGACCCCTCTTGGGATCACAAATCAGAAAGCCTGCTTTCCTTTCAGCCCCGCCCAAGGGTCAGAGCTGCCGTCCGAGTGGGGATGCCCCCGCGCCTCCGGGTGCTACGCCCCTCCCCTGCACGTCTGGTCTTGATTGGCTGCCCGGATTTTCTGCGGCGTCCTTCGATTGCGCGATGAAGAACTCTGCCGCTTTGCCATTCAACCGGTGCCCGCCCCGGTCGGTCAGGCCGATACAGCTGCCGTTCGGCACATAGGTGATGAGGTACTGGCCGAGCCGGTCCTTGTGGACAACGTAACCGGTATTGGCCCAATGCACGGTCTGGCCGGCATCGACAGCGGCCTTGATTTCATCGAGTGTCATGGGACCCTCCTCGCTATTCTGCTGCCACTGGAGCGGCATCTGGTGCCTGCCCCACGATCCGGGCCAGAATGCCCGCTGTGTCGATTCCGTCCCCATGCGGCAGGAACACCCGCAGCTGGAAGGCGATGATCTCGGTGAAGCAGCCGAGGGCCTTGAGGCCGTCGATCATGCCCTTTTCGGCACCGCCCAACTCAAGACGCATTTCGCCTGCGACCCGGCGACGGGTCAGGTTGAGACCCCGGCCCAGATCGACCGGCGCGGTGGTGCCCATGGCGGCGATCAGCATCTCCTGCGGCGTTTGTGGGTTGGAGACGAGGAAGCGGGCGCGTAGCGCCGCCGCCCCTTCCTCGCTCAGCGTTCGCCCGATCATGGCGGTCGCCCCATCCGGCGTGACGCGGTAGATGCGCTCATTGGTGGTCGGAATGTCCTTCCAGATCGGCAGCAGCAGCCCAGTCAACAGGTAGAGCTTGGTCGTGGTGGTTTTTGGCAGGGACGCAGCCTCGGCATCCCAAAGCCGTGCGAACTCGGGCCTGTCGATCTCTTCCCAGGCCGAGGACTCGAACCGCGTCTCTTCGAGATAGCTCGACCCGTTTGGCCGCACCGCCTTGCGCATCAGCGTGACGATGTCCTCGTCATACATCTGCATGGGGCGCGCCGAGATGAGCGCCGCCCGACCTGAAGCGCGATTGACCATCGGCAGCTTGTCGGGATTGCGCGACTTGGCCTCGTCTGCGCCCAGCACATACACTGGGTCGGTCATCTCAAGCCCGATGATCCGCGTCACGGCGCCGGATTTCGGGCAGGTCCAGAGATCCTCTGTGGAGACCTGCTCGATCTTTTCGCCACGCAGGGTTTCCACGCCGAGATCGAGCGTGCCCGCCGCCCGCGCCCGTTCAGTCTGATCGGCAATCCGGCGCATGAACTCGGCAAAGAGCGCGTTCTGCATGTGGATGGGCAGGGCCAGAACCCGGTTGAGAAACCGCTGGATCGGGGGAAGCTCCTCGAGAAGCACACTGTCCTTGTCGATCAGTCGCAGGGCTGTCCAGTCGGTGAAGCTCTCGTAGCTCATCGCCTCAGCGCGCCCGGCGGCAAGATCGGCGAAATACCCGCGCAGCGCGGCCCGTGCGATCGGGCTTTCCAGATTGTCCTCCTCGCGGAACATGCCCTGCGAGCCGGTTTCGCGCTGGCCCTTGGTCAACGCGCCCAGCTGGTCGAGGCGTTTGGCAATCGTCGAGGTGAAGCGCTTCTCGCCATGCACATCGGAGGTGCAGACCCGGAAGAAGGGCGCACTCACCTGGGCAGACCGATGCGTCCGTCCCAGCCCCTGGATCGCCGCATCGGCGCGCCAGCCGGGCTCCAGCAGGTAGTGCCGCCGCCGCTTCTGGTTCTTCGCCGTTTGCGCCGCGTGATAGGAGCGGCCCGTGCCGCCTGCATCGGAGAAGATCAGGATATCCTTCTCGCCGTCCATGAAGGCTTGAGTCTCGGACGAATTGCTGCTGGCGGCGCGCTTCTCGATGAAGAGATGACCATCCTCGGCCTTCAAAGGGCGGATGGACCGACCCGTGACCTCTGCGACGGCCTCGTCGCCAAAAGCCCAGAGGATCTGATCGAGCGCCGAGGGGATCGGGGCCAGCGTCATCAACTCCATCATGGCCGCATCACGCAGGGCGAGCGCCTCGCGCGAGACGACGAGCGCGCCGGTCTCATCCCGCAAAGGTTCCGCCACCATATTGCCGTCGATCTCGACCAGCTTTTGCGCATGGATAGGGAAGGCCTGTTCGAGGTAGCCCAGCACGTAGTCGCGAGGCGTTAGCGCGCCCTCGACCAGCTCGTCCTCCGGGTCCATCGCCTCAAGCCGGCGTTTCAGCAGGCTCTCACCCGTTGAGACCACCTGGATGACGCAAGCCTTGCCCGCCGCCAGATCGTCCTTGATCGCGCGGATGATGGTCGGGGCTTTCATGCCCATGAGGAGATGGTTGAAGAAGCGTTGTTTCGTGCTTTCGAAGCGGGACTTGGCCGAGGCGCGTGCGGCCGAGGCATTGGTCTCTCCCGAGGCGTCGTTGACGCCAGTCGCAGTCAGTGCCGCTTCGAGATTGTGGTGGATCGTCCGAAACGAAGCCGCGTATGCATCGTAGATCTCGATCTGGGCCGAATTGAGCGCGTGTTCGAGTACGTCATACTCCACGCCATCAAAGCTGAGGGCGCGGGCCGTGTAGAGCCCGAGCGTCTTGAGATCGCGGGCAACCACCTCCATGGCGGCGACACCGCCGGCTTCCATCGCAGAAACGAAGCTCTCGCGGCTTGGAAAGGGGTATTCGGGGCCTTGCCCCCAGAGCCCAAGCCGCGCGGCATAGGCGAGGTTGTGTACGCTCGTGGCCCCCGTGGCCGAGATGTAGAAGACGCGGGCGCGCGGGGCGGCCAGTTGCAGCCGGAGGCCTGCAAGGCCTTGCTGGGAGGGTTTGACCCCCCTGCCCTGCTCGGACCCCGCCGCATTCTGCATGGCATGGGCCTCATCGAATGCCAGCACGCCTTCAAAGTCTTCGCCCATCCAGTCGAGGATCTGGCTCAGCCGCGTGGTGCCGCATTTGCCCGCCGAGCGCAGCGTGGCGTAGGTGACAAAAAGGATACCGTCGCCCATCGGGATCGGCTGGTCCGGTTTCCATTTGGAGAGCGGCTGGATGTCGGCGGGCGAGCCGCCGAGATCGGTCCAGTCGCGGATCGCGTCCTCGATGAGCGTGGCGGATTTGGAGACCCAGATGGCCTTCCTGCGGCCGGCCAGCCAGTTCACGAGAATGAGCCCCGCGCATTCGCGCCCCTTGCCGCAACCGGTGCCGTCGCCGAGGAAATAGCCAAGGCGATAGGCCCGTGCATTAGGGTCATCATCGGCCCGCGTCAGTTTGGTTTGGTCCTCGTCGATGGTGAAGCGCCCCGGGAGGTCACGCCCATGGGCATCATTGGCCATGATGATGGTCTCGAGCTGTGCCTCGGAGAGATCGCCCTCCTCAATCAACCGGGCGGGCAGGCGCAATTCCGCACTGGTCGTGCCTGAGGGCGCGGGTGGTGCGACAGAAGCCATGGCGATGCTTTCAACGAGCGGCGTGGGATGTTCCTGCGAGCCCGCGATCGCGATCCGCTGCGGACGGTAGCGCGCATAGATGTCCGAAATGGGCGTGTTGTCGCGCGGGATATCAAGGCTCGTGAAAGTTAGCGGGACAACGGCATTGGCCCGGGGTTTGGAGGCAGCGACAGGCGCAGCGGCGGTCTTGCGCGGGGCAGATGATGGAACGGTCAGCCGAGCATGAGGGATCGCTTCAGCCCATTGGGCGGGGCGCATCTCGGTCCTGGTTGCGGCCACTGCATCGACATATGCCAAGGCTTCATCCAGATCCCGCACAGGGATACGGATCATCTCGCCGTCCTCCTGCACCTTGTCAAAGACCATCAGCTGGGTTTCGACAGAGGTGCCGAGCTTGCGGTAGACCCGCCCCGGCATCGTTAGAGCCAGGCGCGGTGTCAGGAGACCGCAGGCGCGAGACCAATGCGCGGCATCGCGTTCGGGCGTGAATCCCGGCGGCATGATCGCCACCAGCCGCCCGCCAAGCGCCAGGCGCTTTGCAGCCGCGATAAGATGTTTGGCGGCGATGTGCTTGTCTCGGGAGCGATCGACCGAGGAGGCGAAGGGCGGGTTCATCACCACGACGTCAGGTAGAACCGGCGTCTGCAGCAGATCGTCGATATGCTCACCGTCATGGCCCGTCACATCGCCGCCAAAGACCGCGCGCAGGAGGCGCGGGCGAAAGGGGTCGATTTCATTGAGCACAAGCGTGGCACCGGCCCGGGCGGCGAAAGCAGCCAGGGCACCGGTGCCAGCCGACGGCTCCAGCACAGTCTCGCCCTTGCGAATGGCTGCCGCCCGCACGACCATTGCCGCGAAAGGCAACGGCGTAGAAAATTGCTGCAGCCGGATTTGCTGCTCTGACCGGCGCGTTTCCGTCAGCAGCCGTGAGGCAAGCAGCTTTGCGGTGGCGATGTCACCTGCTGCACCGTCCCCACGCAGCAGCACCTGGATGGCCGCGGCCTGCATCAGGTCATATGCCATGCGCCAGTCCCAGGCACCGCCGGCATCGCTGCCATGGAACGTCTCGCGCATGATACGCGCGAGCGCTGAACTGCGCAGGGGCTGGTAGTCGACCTCCGCGCCGATCTGCTCGAGGGCAGAGGCGAGGTCAGGGTGGGAGATCGAGAGAGCCGGGTTTGCCGGTTTGGGCTTGGTCATGGGGATTTTCCTTTGGATCAGGGTCTGAGTTCCAAAGGACAAAAAGCCCGCTTTCGCTTTTCCGGGGTGATTAGGTCAGACCGCGCTGACCTCCAAGGCTTGGTCAGGGCTTGGATTGGCCCTGGCGCTTCGCATCAATCAAAGCCTGTGCGGCCTGCATCACCTGAACTTGAGATATTCCCGTGCATTCCTCCTCCAGCGCGGCCTGCACCTTCGCGCGAAACCACGCGTCATACGAATTGACATCAGCCGCCACGGAAATGCTCCTCGAGCCCGATATCCAGCAGCTTGCCGAGGTCATCGGGCATGTCTGCAACGTGCACAACAATTGGGAAACGGTGCCCCGTCAGGTCAGGCGCGCATTGCTCCTCTAGCCCGAGGTGCTGCCTATCCTTTTTCGCCTCAATCATTGTGCTTTCTCCGACCCTATTATCAGCCGAGCTACATCTTCCAGCGGGGCGTCGTAAACGATAATGCCAAAGGGTCACAGCAAGCTGGCCCACTTATCGATCGGGCACCGCTTCAAGGGAAGTTTCGAACCGCTTGTCCGCCGCCGCAGCTTCTTTCAAGAGCGCGTCGAAATTGTCAGGTGGATTTCCATCTTCCAGCATCCCTTTGAACGTCGCATAGGCATCCGTCTTGCTGCCGTAGGCGCGCAGAGTCTTATCGTCGTTCACCCAGGCCACCACGATGACCTTGGCATCGCTGTTGAAGCGGTAGAACAACCGATACTGCTGGAAGAATTTCGCCCGGAACCAGTGCTTGCGGTGATCGCCGAGTGTGCCGCCTTGCCGGAAGGCGGCGGCACCCGGATCTGCCGGTATGTCCTCGGTGACCAGCTTGAAGATGGCGGCCAGCCGTTTCGTCGGGTTTTTCTTGCGCCAGGTCTTAGGATCGCGTGCTTTACGCGCCTCGACCTCTTCAATCAGCCCTTCGACCTGATCCAGAAAGAGCGGATGCGCATAAATCGACCATCCGTTTACGACAAGGGGCGATTGGGCGGGCACGCTATCGCCGCTCATTCATCCTCGAGCGATAGCGGCGCATCGAGATCGACGTCAACGTCTCCGACCAGTGCTGCAAGACGGTCATGCAAAGCCCCATCGAACGCCCGAATGCGGACCGGATGCGCCTTGATATCGGCCTCGACAAAATCGAGAAAGGCTCCGAGCACGGGATCTTCCTCGTCGCTGCGCACGGGCTCGATATAGACCCTGCCACTCGGCTCGGTGCAGTAACGAATCTGGTCGCCCTTCCCCAACTTGAGCTGTTTGCGCACACCCGCCGGCACGGTCGTCTGATACCGATCCGTGAGTTTCGAGACATCTTGTGCGAGCGCTGTCATGGCAGTCTCCTGAAGGGAAAAGGGTCTTTGCTACCCGTGATAGGTAATGCATTTGCATTGTCTTGTCAAGACAAGCCGCAGGATCTGCTGTCGCCGGGCAGGTCGATGAGCTGTCCGGCGCAGCACCTATTCTCGCCCCGCGAGATACTCTGCCAGCACCGGGCTGGCCTCGCCTTTTGCGGAGATGAGCAGCTCCGAGCCCGCAAGCGAAGCTTTCGAAAGGCGCACGAGCCCACCGGTTTCCTCGATGCGGTAGCAACGCCGTTTTTGCCGCCCCCGCCTGTAGTACGTCGCAGTGACGATCTGGCAGGTGCTGCCATCGGTGAGCGTCACAGGGGTGGCGAGCCTGATCTTGTCGCCTTCCTGGTAGTCTGGGATCGCAGCCCAATCCCGGCAGCGCTGACGCCAGTCCTGGGCGTAGCTGTCCGGGTTTTTCAGGTCGGAGAGGAGCTCGATCAGCCCAAGCGGAGCACGAGACACGTTCGGGCCAGCACTTTCCTCCATGTCCTTGTAGCCCCAGCAGCCGTCATCGTATCGGGTGAGGAAGACAGCCCCGAAAGTGATGGAGCCATCCGCATCGGTGACATAGGTCGCGTCTTCGACAGCGGTGCCGTCGAGATTGGTGACCCTTGCCGCCGCATACCAGGTTGAGCCGACCTTGCAGGCCTTGACCAGTTCGGTTTTGCGCGTTTCGCCCTCAAAAGTGCAGAGCCGGGTGATCTCCTCTCTCTCATCCACGTAGGTTTTAACGCGGCCGTCGGTGTAGAAAAGCCATCCCATTATGCCACCCTCCGGTCATCGATTTCCATCAGCGCATCCAGCGGCACGCGGTAGGGCTGCATGGCGTCGAAATCCTCGCAGCGTTTATGGGAACAAGCTGAAGCACCAATACCCTGCCGCGCTGCGCGCTCTCGGGACATTGGTGCTGATTCATCTTCTTCGTATTCCCAAATCGCCGAATTGCCGCAGTTCTGCACGATCGCGAAGGTGTCGCAGGCATCCTTGAGGACGACCCGGAAGGTGCCGCCGAGGCCCGAGGGCACTTCGTAGGTCCCGCCGATGAGATAGTCCGAGGCCCGGCGCACGAAGACGCGGATGCTGTGGCCATCGGTGGCGAGCCGGATCACCCCCCGCCCCCGGTCGATGAGCACCTGCACGTCATCCAGGATGTCGGTGTAAAACTGGCCGGTCAGATCGCGAAACGCCATGCGGCGCTGCGCCATCCAGTCGGTATCCCGAAACGGGTTCATGCCGTCGGCAAAGGCGAAGGATGGATCGGCCTGCTCGGTCGTGACGATGCGGGTTGTCGTGCCGTCGATGCCGTTTGAGCGCAGATGCACACCATTGCCGACGATGAGGATCAGGGCCGGCCTGTCCACGGACCCGTTCCAGTTGGGCAGGAAGGTCTTGCAGGCGCGCGCATGGGCGATCTGCGCCGCAACTGCGGAGGCAGAGAACTTGAGAATAGCCATGGGGATGTCTTTCTGTTCGGTTTTGAAGAGGGTCGACCCGCGCAGGGAATGCCTCGCGCGGGTCGCGTGATGGCTCAGGCCGCTTGCGCGACCTCGCCGTCAGGTTCCGAGGTTTCCGTGATCGGCGCCGTCTCATCACAGGCGCCACCGGCGGTCTGCATCATCGGCGGGCACCAGGCGGCCACGGCAGCGCGCTGCGCGTCCGTGAGGGTGGCGAAAGGCTCCGCGAAGAGCTTGTCGCAGAAGGCGACGATCTCCTTCTTGCTCGACGAGGCCAGCGTTACCGCCTCCTGGGCGAGACCCAGATCGTCGCCGAGGATTTTCAGGAGCCAGGCCTTCTTAAAGCGATTGAAGAGCGCCGCATTCGGCGTCCAATGGACGCGGATATCGGGCATGATCTCGATCTCGAAGTCATGCATCAAGCTGTCGCGCTGGCGGTCCCGCGCGAAACAGGACTGCGTGGTGCTGGCCGTCGCATAGGCAACGAGCTTGGCCTTCTCGCCCGGCTTCAGCGCGCGAAACGCCGCAAATTGATCGGCGGGCGCGCGGGTGTCATTGAGCCAGGACAGATCAAGCGTATCATGCGCCGCCGCCACCTGCTCGAGCGAGGTTGCGTCGATCTCGTCCATCTTGGCGTGGTTGCGGTATTCCTTGCGGGCCTCGACCCTGATTGCCTGCGTCACGGCCATGCCGGTGCCCAGGACGTCGCTCACCAGCTTGAAGAGCGTCAGATCGAGCGTGGCCTCGGGATGCAGCGCCATCGCGGCCCCGAGCGCCATGGCCCGCTCGGTCTTGAGATCCTCGGCCAGCGAGGCCGGGTAGCTGATCTCGCCAGCGTCGGGTGCCTCCTCCCCCGTCGCGTTGCCCGAGGCGCCGCGCGTGTTCTCCGCTTTCGCGGTGTCCTCCGGGCGGACGAGGCCGATATGGAGCGTGATCTGCCCACTCGACCAGGACGCAATCACACCGGCGCGGGCCAGGTCATCGGCGCTGTAGGCCTCCTGCAGGTCGCGAGCTTCGTCTTCCAAGGCGTCCACGCGCTCGTAAAGGGCGTTGTAGGCTTCGTCCTCGAGCCCCTCATCCTCCATTTCGAGCTGGAGTTGCTCGAGCTCGGTGGTGATCTCGTCGATGCGCTTCTGTGCCTCCTCATCCGGTTCGATCGGGCCGGGATAGACGCGGCCGAAGTCGGCCATGGTCGCGTAATCATAGCGCACCATCGCATCTGCCCAGGCAAAGCCCAGTTTTGCGCGGGCCTCCTCAGCGGCAGCCCCGAGTTTCTCGCGCAGGATGGTCTCGACCAGCGCCGCATCCTCGAGCACGGAATGCTCTTCCAGAAGGTCAGCTGCGACAGCGCCACCGCGGGCCTCATAGTCTTCACGCACGAAGGCCCCGATATCGTCACTGACCTGCACCCCGCGGGATTTGAGCGCCTGACGGACAGTATAGGCCTGCAGATAGCTGTCTTCCTTGGTCAGCGCCTCATAGACCTCCTTCTGCACCTCTTGGCTCGGGTGCTCCGCAAAGGCCTTCATCGTGTCGAGCGTGATCGTCTTGGCCCGGGCCGCGGCGCGGATATCGGGATGAATGAGGCCGTAGCGCAAGCGGCCTTTCACGGCGGCGATCGTGGTACCGAAGGTCTTGGCGATGGTCTCGGGCGTCTGACCGTCGACCTCCATCATCCGCGCGAAGGCCTCGAACTCGTCGATGGCGTTCATCGGCGCTTGAGTGATGTTCTCGGCGAGCGACAGAGCCGTGGTGACTTCGCAATCCTCAGGGACAACACGGCAGTCGATCTTGGTCGTCGCGGTGAAGCCCTTCTCGCTCTGGTCCGCGACCAGTTCCTTGAGGGCGGCATGGCGGCGACCGCCTGCGAGTACGGCATATTTGCCGTCGATCTTCTGAACCAGGAGCGGCTGGAGGAGACCCAGCACCGCGATGCTGGCTTTCAGATGTGCGATGTTCTCGGGGTCGTAGGTTTCCGGGGAGTTGCTGCGTACATTGGCGGGGTGAGCTGTCAGATCGCCGATGGCGACGGAGACGGGTTTGAAACTTGCGGTCATGGGATATCCTTCTTGATGGCTGGAATGCGGTCCGCGCGATCCTCCGCACGGTCAATCCCCGGAACCGGGGATCACGACGACAAAAGGCCCACTCTCCCTTTGAGGGGTCAGTGGGCCTTCATCGCCTGGGTTGTCGGGAAGGGGTGTCCCCTGCCCTACCAGTCGCGCGCCAGCATGATGGTCAGCACGCGCATGGTGGTCGCGGGATTGTCCGGGGCGTCAGCCCCGTAGCGGAAGTCGGAATCCGCCTCATAGAGATCGATTTTCCAGAACACGGCCTCGCCCCGGATCTCGACCGCCCCGAAATCATGCCATCCTTCGGGATCGTTCTCGGGCTCGAAGGTCTCGAACATGCCCGTGGCCTTCACCGCCTCGGCCATGAAGCCGTCCCCCGCCTCCATGAGCGATCGGGTGACGTGCATCCGACCTTGGATAGGCGCCTCTGGTGCTATCCCGAGGCAGGCGAGCTTGCGAAATGCGTCGTTCTGCGCTGCGATCACACTCGGATCAGGGCGGTCTGTCTGGGGTTGTGCGGTGATGGTCATGGGGCATTCCTCTGTGAAGTTGAAACACCCATCTCAAAGCCTGCTTTTTCTTTTCCGCCTGGCGGCAGGACCGAAGGAGAAGGTGCCCTACCCGAACAGCCCCTTGGATCTGTAATTCGGGTTGGGGATGGTCTCGACCCAGCCACCCTGTTCCTTGATGGTCTCGAGCGCTGCCGAGAGTGGATAGGCGCCCTCGGATGGGCTCCACCAATATGCTCCGCGTTTGAAGGTGATGATCTTGCGGCGGCCACCTTCAAAGCAGGCCACCCGCAGCGTCTTGGGTTCCTCGCGCGACATGGGCGTCTCCGTTCTCCCTGTGGTCAGGCGGCCTCGGCGTCCTCCCCTGCCCTCCCCGCGTCCGACCGTGCGATCAGGTAGTCGCAGGCGCGCTGCGCGTCAGCGGCGTGCTTGAAGATGGCGCCCTTGTCCGAGCGCAGAACGCGCAGCCAGTTGTAGAGATACGCCGCGTTCATCTCGAGCGTATGGGCCGTAAAGCCGAGCGTCTGGCCAAGGAACACCGAGGTCAGCTCGGCGACGATCTCTTCGCGAGCATAGGACGTGTTGCCAAACTTCGAGAACCCGAAATCGCGGTTCAGCCGATGAGGGACTTTCGTGGCATGGGCGAGCTCATGCGCCCAGACCCCGTAGAAGTTCCGCGGGTTCTCGAACCGCGCAATCGACGGCATGAAGACCTTATCCACGGGCGGCAAATAATACGCCTCCGTGCCCGTGAAGACGGTTGTGATGTCGATGGCATCGAAAAACGCCTGCATGTGCGGGATGGGCTCGGAGGGCGGATGTTCAGGCGCTGGCTCGGGGTCCGGATAAAAGCTCTCGGGCAAGCCATCGATCTGACAGGCATTGAACACGCGGTAGGATTTCTGGAAGCGGAAGATGCGGGCTTCCTTGGAGCGATCATTCCTCTCCTCCTGATCATCCTCGCCGACGGCGTCTTTCCGGCTTTGGCCGTAGTAGACAACGACGGACGACTTCTCGCCCTTGCGCACCTTTGCGTCCAACGCATTGGCCTGCGGCAGTGTCATCCAGAAAGGTGAGCTGTGGCCCGCCATCACGGTGCGCATGGTCAGCAGGAAGTTGTTGACCCCCTGGTAGGGCTCACCGCCCACGCGCAGGGGACGAGAGCTACCGCCTGCAGTCCAGGGCTTGCGCCACGGCAACACGCCGCGCTCGATGATACGGATGATTTCGTTTGTGATGACCTCGGAGGCATCGAATTTGGGCGTGCGGGATCGGGCCATGACTGGCCTCCTTTCGAGTGTTGGTGAGAAGATTGTGGGTCAGGTTGACTGACGGGGGCGTGGATCGTTGACGATCCTCGCGCCGAGCCGCTCGACCATGTCGATGTAGGTGGTCAGCGAGACGGGCCTGCCGGCACCTGAAAGGTCAGGGTCGACAGATCCGTCCCGCGCCACCCGCGGCAGGTTCGCAAAGGCGATGACATCGGTGACGGGTCGGATATCGATGAATGGGGTCCCTCGTGCGACCGCAAGAGTGGCCAAGGGAAAGCGCTCGATCGGCGCGAAACTCGACACGGTGGTCCAACCGAGATGGATGAATGTCCCACCCTCCCCGCAGATCACATGCGCGTTTGGCAATAACGACGCCTGCTTCAGATAGCCGAGATCACGCAGGACAGTCTCGCGCTCGAGCCGTTGTGCCTGCCCCGTCTGGCCGGTTCGGCGTAGTTCCTTGTGTCGCCACCACGAGGCAGCGGTGGCGCGTAACACGCGCAAGACACCTGTTTGCATGGGAATGCCCTTCATCAGGAACGGCAGACCGGAACCCGGCCCGGACCCATCTGAGGGACCCCAAAGGCCCTCATCCGTCAGTCACAAAACCCGAAGGACACTTTTACTTTCTGCCAGCCCGGAGGCAAAGGCCGAGGACTTCCGAGGCCGTCAGGACTACGGTTCACCTTCATTGGACTCAGCACCTCAAGATCGGCAACGTACATCGGCAAAGACGCGCTTGAATCTGCTTTTTTTCTCAATTTATCAATAATTTAAGATTATTCACAGACCGGCAAGACTCACCGGTGCGTGTCTGATAATTGCTTGGAGTGGGAGCCTGGGGCGTCGCCTCTGACAAGCCTCTTTACGTCGCCGTCAGGGAATAACTGGTGCTACGCCCACCAGCCTCATCTTTCTCCAGGGCACCCAAGTCGATCAGATCGAGGATGTCGCGATAGGCCGTGTCTTGTGAGCACTTTTCGATCTTTGCGTACTTCGACGTCGTCAGCTTTCCTTCGAATCCATCCAGCAGACGGTTCAGCATGTCCCGTTGGCGGTCGTTTATGTTCGCCGCTCCATATTTCTCCCAGAACCGCGCCTTCCGGAACACGGCCTCAAGGATGATCTCTGCACCATCGAATGCGCAGTCCAGGCAAGCCAGAAACCAAACGAGCCACGCCGTGACATCAAGCCCGCCTTTCTGCGTCGTCTCAAGCATGTCGTAATAGTCGCTCCGCTCCTGCCGAATTTGCGTCGACATGCTGTAGAACCGCTGCGCGCTGCCTTCCGATCGCGCCAACGCCATATCCGCGATCGCGCGCGCAATACGGCCGTTGCCATCATCGAAAGGATGGATTGTAACGAACCAAAGATGGGCGATTGCGGCATGGATGACTGGGTCAATGTCGGATGTCTGATTGAACCAGGACAGAAAGCGCGCCATCTCAGCGTCGAGCCGCGCGGCTTCCGGCGCCTCAAAATGCACGCGTTCGCTGCCATAGGGTCCTGATACAACCTCCATCGGACCGTCACGCCACTGTCCCACCCTGATCCGGGTCATTCCGCTTCGCCCGGTCGGAAAGAGAGCCGCATGCCAGCCAAACAGACGCTCCGCATCCAATGGCTGGTCATACGCTTGGGTCGCGTCCAGCATCATCTCGACGACACCATCAACATGGCGATCAGACGGGATCAGTCCGCCAATTTCCAGACCCAACCGCTTTGCGATAGATGAGCGAACCTGATCCTTGTCGAGCGTCTCCCCCTCGATCTCGCTGCTTTTGACGACATCACTGGTCAGTGTTCTGAGCATCGCCTCGTTGCGAAGATCGAAGCCAAGACCCTCCATGCGCCCCAAGAGCTTGCCTTGACGGTGACGGACCGCAGCAAGTTGTGACGACAGCTTGGCCTTGTCCCAGGTAAACTGGGGCCAATCAGGGAGTTGGTGAATGTAGGTCATATTTTACGCATTCCTTGCGGAGATTATACGGCACAATCTCCGCAAGACAACAGCAAACACCGCAGAAGGTGCGGAGAAAAGGGGCGACAATCTCCGCGTGCTCGACCTGGAACTTCAAACGCGCGGTAACTGCTACCCTTCCCATTACGCCGCCTGTCCGCTCAACCGGCCATAGAAACTGCGCTCGAGATGCAGCTCCCCTGCCCCGGCCTTCTCGACCATACCCCGCAGATATCCACCCGGAGACGCCACTTCGCCGGCACAATGCTTGTCAAACGTGAGAACCAGCGCTGCTGTCGCGATTTGGGGCCCGAGACGGTCCTGTGCGAGGTTCCAAGCGTGCTCTGAGACGCCGATCATCGGCCTGAGCTGCCCGACAACGCGATGAAGATCGCCCCAATCCTTCAAATAACCGCCCATATTGCGTGCCCAGGACGCGAATTCAGGACATGCTTGCATCACCGTCGGCAAATCAAGCGCTGCACCTCGTTTCTTACGTGTTTCAGCCACCCAGTCTTCCAGTTCCCTATCGACCTTCTCTTCTGGTGGCGCATTTGGCACCACGGCCGCCGCTTGCTCAGTTTCTGAGCGATTACAGGTTACAGGATTAAGTTGATTTGTAGTTAGTATATGAGGTTCAGAAATGACCTCCCTGGGGTTCACTTTTCGAGTCTTTTCACTGACTTGTTCAGTGGATTCGGCGGTGTTTTCCACAACTTCATCCGCTCGAACTGCCTTGAGATAGGTCACTTCGACACGCTCCTGAAGTTCCCTGAACCATTTCAGAAGCCGCGCAAGCGTCTCAGAACCCGTGTTCCGGCGAGGCAGGCGGTCCAGAAGATCCTCAAAGAAGCTTGAGAGCTGTATCCAAGGGCCTCTCAGAGCGCTGCTGAAGGCCGCTTCGATCCTCGCGCGGATCATTCGGCGCGCAACAGTGATCTGGCGCTTCAGGCGCTGGCAGAGTTCACGTTCAGCCTGCAGTTCAGCATGTAGCTGCTCAAACTCTTCGGCGCGAGCCGACAGCGGCGACAAATCAAAGCCGTAGGCCTCGATGATACGGCCGTCAGCGTCCCTGTGGCCCCACCGCTTGCCATTGGGGCTGTCCTTGAAGGCAATCACGCCGATCTCGGCCAGACGCCGCGCATGGCGCTTGAGCGCCGAGAGCGAGAAGCCTGTTTGCTCCATCAGATAAGAGTTGGACGCCCAGACGATCGGACGCTGTCCCTCTTCCCAGTCCTGGGCCTGCGTGAACGCCCCAAGCGTATCGAGAAGCAGCATGTCGCCAGCCTTGAGGCCAATATGCGCACCAACGCGTTTCACAGCGACAAAGGCCTGTGTCTTGGGCACGGCTGCTCTTTCACCAGCTTGTGCGTGTCGTTCAGCGACCGCGAGTCCTGCCGTAGCTTTGCGCCACCCCGATGGCTGGTTGATATTGGTCATACCTCCACCGTTCTGAGGCATGACTCTCCCAGTCGCTCCATGCGGAGCATCATTGAATTTTGTCATTTTATGTCAGCGGCAAAGAAATCCCGTTCGCTCAGAAGCGTTTTCTCTTGTGTGGTGATTCGTTGGCTGCTAGGTTCTAGGTGTCTAATCTAAGAACTGCGCTCTGCGCAGCAGCCCTCGAAGCTCCGGTTTCGGGGGTTTTCTTTGTTTGCCGTTCCTCCTTTCTGCTCGTCCTCAGTTGTCATCCACTGAATTTACATCTGTAAATTCGGCATAGGATTGCTTGATTATTTCCGCGAGATTGCTCTCAAGCCAGGTTGCAAACTCAGCGTTTGCGCCAGACTTCTTCACCGAAAGTGACAGTGTTGCGCGACCAGCTTTGATCGTAACGCCCTCTATGGGCGTGATCTCCCGAGTTTCACGCGAGTTCTTCGCGCCGCGCTTAGTCGCTTCCTTAATGAGCGATTCAAGGCGCTCATCTGAATTCGATGTTGCCCTGATCTTAGCCAGAATATCGAGAGCCGTACGTTCAGTGAGCTTCCCAGAGAGAAAGAGCTCGGCCAACTCGGTCCACCTCGGCCGCCCGGACTTTGGTGCCGCGCCAATGAGGTCACCGATCTTGACTGGGACATTTTGCGTCACCTTCGTAAGGTGTGACTGACCTGACGCCGACAGATTTAGGACCTGCCGAACAGTTGCTCCATCGTGGCCGGCATTTTGGATGGCCTCGGCGAACCTTGCTTTTTCGTAGAAAGACAGGTTGCGGCGCGCAGCATTTTCCAATCCTTTCGCCAGCAATGCCGTCGCATCATCAATGTCATGGACGTTTGCACGGACCTTTATGCCGAGTTCGCGGCAGGCCTTTAGACGGCGCCTCCCGTAGATTGCTTCAAAGCGCCCTTCTGCGACTTTTGACCGCCGAACGAGTATTGGCACTTGCTGCCCGCCTTCGCGAATGCTGCTCTTAAGTCGTTCGAAGCTCTCGTCGTCGTCTTCGACGTTTACAGCTGTAAACTCCTCAAGCCGGTCTACTGGGCCCCAATCGTCCATCAGATTGGGATCAATCTCACGAATAGACGCCAAAGAGCCTTGAAGAGCCCCCAAAGCCGGAGCGCTGGCCTTTGGCGGTCTCTCTGGCTGTGCTCCGCCGGAACGGGCGATTGTGTTGGCAATTCCCGACATTTCGCGAAGAGATTTCCTGGCCATTACTTACGCCCCCACGATTGATGGATCATTGTTTCCACTTCGAGCCCAACCGCATCCATCGAGCCCTTGGCCCGATCATATGTGGCGCGTGTCATCTCCGAACGCACCACTTCATAGATCGACTGCTTGAGCATGGTGGCATCACTGATTGCTGTGCTCTTCAAAGCAGTTGCCGACATGACCCGGTCTTGAAACAGAGCCCGCATGAAAGAGGTCAACTGCTGAGAAGGGACGTCCGTTGGTTCGTCTCGTGTGATGAGAAACTTAAAGAAATCATACTGCAGAGATGCGCCAGCATCTTCGATCACACCCATGTAAGCTCCAGCCAGTTCGAGAAATTGAGCTGTTGAAGAAACATCTAACATCGATGGAGTTAGAGGAACGATCAGGGAGCTGGCGGCAGCCATCCCTGCAATGGTCAAGAAACCCAGTTGTGGCGGGCTATCCATGAGAACAATATCAAAATCATCCTCGACCTGGGCCAAGGCATTTCGGATGCGTGTAAAGAATGGCTGGTCCGGGTTCGAATGAACGGCCGACTCCGTCTCAAATTCCGACAACATCAAGCGTGAAGGCGCAATCGAGAGCCCAGGAAAGTATGTCTGAACGACAACGTCCGCCATGCTGACCGGATCATCGTAGCGGATCGCATCATAAACGGTCAGTCCATCAAACTCGATCTCAGGGCTAATCCCACACATTGATGTGAGCGACCCCTGCGGATCCAGGTCCAACGCCAAGACCCGATAGCCCCGAAGAGCAAAGTAGTGAGCGAGGTGGACGCTCGTTGTGCTTTTACTTGAACCGCCTTTAAAATTCATCAGCTGCAAAATCTGCAGCTTTTCCTCGCCAGAGCGGCGAGGCATATACCGCCCCTTCTTCCGAGAGGTTTTTTCCAGGATTTCGCGGGCATCCCAAATCTCTTGGGCTGTGTAGTAGCGTCTGCCACCCCGGATATCTTCGGGCTCCGGAAGTGTCCCTTCGGCGTGGACCTTTCGCATGAATTGCCCGGACACACCCAAGAGTTCAGCAGTCTCTGGGGCCGAAAAAGAACGTAGCGTTTTCGAATTGTCTGGGGCAAAAGCAGAGAGTAGGTGCTCCCTGATGGCGGCGTTGAGCCGTTCGGATATCTCGGTCGCAAGTGCCGATGGGCGCTCATTTGCCAATGGTGTCACAGGAATCATCTGGTTGCCTCAATTTCCAAAATGTGGCCTTTTTCACGCCACTTGAGGATAAAAGCAGCGATTCACGCGCCTAAGTCAAGAATTTTCCTCTATTTAGTGTCTAACCATGCGCTATGGAACTATATCGACGAACGCAATCTAGACTGAGTTTACAGCTGTAAACGTGGTGACAACGAGCATTGTACATTTTCCTATCCGCCCTCACGCCTTTCAAACCTCGCATTGTTCCTAGAGATAAACGTCGAAGTGCAACCGCCGACCGTAGTAACTCCGATCTCTCCACCCTCTGTCGTCGCCCTAATCGTTCATTGGTTGCGTCTCGATGCGCAGCAGCCAGGCAGCTGACTGAATATCAGCCACGCAGGACACGAAGCGCCGCGGGGCAGGGGAGGGGAGTCAAAGACAACTGATTAAGAACCGACGACTGCAGAGACATGTGATTCATGCGACCCGGCCACATCGAGGGCGAAGGTCGTCGTCCACGAATGACTGCCATTCAATCGGAGATCATGCCAAGTAGCGGAAGCCCACTCATGGACGAAATTTGATGCACCATAGGACAGCAATTAACGGGCAGAACCTGCGTTGCCCTAATGACGATGAGGGGAGTTCTTTGAACGACCCAAAGCTTGTCTTTCGATGTTTTTAGATATACATACTCGGATGTTTATCCACACCTGAGAGGACGAGATGCAAGTTGCCAAATGGGGAAACTCCCTTGCAGTCCGGCTACCCGCGGATCTTGTGCGGGAACTCGGCCTAAAGGAAGGCGATCAGATCGACCTGGTGAAGGACGATGGAACCATTCTGGTCAAGCGCCAACTTCGCGCCGATGAAGTCCTGCAAGGACTAAGACGGTTTCGCGGAAAGCTATCCAAGGACGCACGCCTGAGCCGCGACGCTGCGCATGAGCGCTGAATTCGCGGATACAAATGTAGTCCTTTACCTTCTTGACGACGGCCCAAAGGCGGATCGGGCGGAAGACATCCTGGGGCAGGGGCCGCGGATCAGTGTGCAGGTCCTGAACGAAGCGATGGTCAATTGCCGGAGGAAAGCTGGGCTCAGCTGGGAGGATACCGGCGCGTTTCTCGAAGGTATCCAGTCCCTGTGCCCGGTCGAGGACCTGACGTTTCAAACCCATCAGGTGGGTCGAGCCTTGGCAGAAAAATACCAGCTTTCGATCTATGACGCGATGATCGTGTCAGCCGCGCTGTTAGCTGGATGCACGACGTTGTGGACGGAGGACATGCACGACGGATTGCTGGTCGAAGATCGGCTGCGCGTCGTCAATCCATTTGCCTGATCAGCAAGCCAAGTCGTTCCGCTCGTTCGAGCAGCATCTTAACAGAGGACGGTTGCCAACTTGTCCGACCACGTGGTGTGCGTTCGCGCATGGATTCCAATCGGTCGCAGATTGCCTGAAGCGTGATGTCCGGGTCCGCACCCTTGATGCCCGCCACGATGGCAGGCAGGCGATCGTCGGTTTCGCGGCGTCCGGCGCGGCCAAGCACTTCATCGGGGAGAAACCCGTCGCGGACATAGGCCTTCACAGCGCGGAGCAGGCGGCTTTGGGTCCAACGCCGATCATAGGGCAGGGGGGCATTGATAATCCGCAGGACGTCTTCCCAAGCCATTTCGGGGCGCAGGCGGCGCACATGGGGCACCCAATCTTGCGCGGTCTCGTTCAGGCGCTCCATGTAGCCGTCCTGTCGCGCCAGCCGTACCTTGCGCAGCGCAGCGGGATCCTTGGCGCGTAGCCCAGGATTGCCGCCAACGCGCCCTTTGGCGCGCGCAGAGGCAAGCCCGGCCTTTGTGCGCTCACGTATCAGCGCGCGCTCGAATTCGGCGGCGGCGCCCAGAACCTGCAGCGTGAACTTGCCCTGCGGGGAAGCGGTGTCGATGGGGTCCTGCAGGGAGCGGAAGAAGGCGCCTTTGGCCTCCAAACGCTCAATCACCTCGAGAAGGTGCGACAAAGACCGCGCAAGGCGGTCGATCCGAACGACGACAAGCGTATCGCCGCTCTGGACGCGTTCGAGCACGCGCGCAAGCACCGGACGCGCGCGATTGCCGCCCGAGGCGTGCTCTTCGAAGATCTCGACACATCCCGCAGTTTGCAGGGCCTCAGACTGGGGCAGGGGGGTCTGATCCTCTGTGGATACGCGGGCATAGCCTATCAGGGGCATGAAAACGGGCCGTTTGCAGTTTAGGGTATCACTAATAAACGACCGTTTGTAAACGAATGCAAGCATGTGTTCTCTCGTCGGGCTGGGGCACAATCCCTTGGTTTCCTTGAGTAGAGCGCGAACTGAGAGGTTCCGCCGGCAGTCGCGCGCGCGTACTATATAAAGGGCGTGGGCAGCGGCCACAAAAACACTTGG
Organism: Sulfitobacter sp. HNIBRBA3233; assembly: GCF_040149665.1. Classification (NCBI taxonomy): domain Bacteria; kingdom Pseudomonadati; phylum Pseudomonadota; class Alphaproteobacteria; order Rhodobacterales; family Roseobacteraceae; genus Sulfitobacter; species Sulfitobacter marinivivus. The sequence goes on from NZ_JBEFLP010000003.1 coordinate 51,554, forward strand.
GTAATGTGCAAAAGATAAGTATTTTGCAGATATGAAGACGCAAGCCCCCATTTTGACTGATGATTACGACGACCCCCTCATCACTACCGAGGAGGATGCAGAGGCTCATGGAGACGATCTCTGGTTTTTACCTGGGCCACTCGAGGAAGAGCCGGATGTTTTGCCTCCGGGGCCACGGGCGGAACCGCCCGACACTGCTGTCATCGAAGACTGGGCAAAGGCAGAAGGCGTTCACGCTGCGCGACTGGCAAGAGTGGCTGGACGCCTTGGAGCTCTGGATGACCGGCTGCTGCGCGGCCCGGAAGGCTGGCGACAGCGCCTCGCTCTTATCGAGGCAGCGGACCTCAGCTGGTTCGCAGGGGATCGGGTGAGCCCTGATCGGTTGGCGCTTTGGATTTCCATGCGATTGTCCGGCGTACAGGATGACCCAAATTCGCTGGTTCGGATCGGGTGGGCTGTCCGGCGCCTGACAGGTGGTCCGGGCCCGATGGTCGATTTGGCGGCTTTCCTAGACCGCCGCGATCCTGAAAACATGGAGGACAACGCGGAACGCTTCAAAGATCGCGCGAGCGGATGGCTGGACGTGATGATGGCTGCGGCCGATCTACATCCGATAACGTGCGCTTGCATGGGATTTCATCTCTGGAGCCTCGCGGGTCTCGTTCGGTACGGAGATAGGATCGAGGCAGCGGTCACCGCAGCCCGGGTCGCAGCCAGCGATGGGAGCGGTGCCATCTTCGCACCGTTGGCCATGGGTGGGGCAATGGGGCTGCGCGCTGATGGCACACCTGCCGAGCGCCTGGTGCGGTGGCTCGACGGGATGGAGACGGCATGTTTGACCGCTATGCGGCACCTTGATGGTGTTGAGGCATGGTCGGCGCGCGCGGATGCCGAGATGATTTCGCTCTCGGGCAAGACCTCGCGCGCTTTGCGCGCTGCACTAACCGAATGGCCGCTGATTTCCGCCCCGATGGCCGAGACCCTAACCGGTGCTAGCCGCGCCGCCGTCCAGCGTAACCTCGCCTGGATGGAGAGCAACGGATTGATAAGGGAAGTAACAGGGCAGGGTCGATTTCGCATGTGGCGGATTTCGTCCTAGACCGCACACGACTTAGAGGAACTTCGGCTACCCCTCCCACGGAAGTTCGCGACTTGCCGCAGTCAGTTGATCGAGAAACAGGCGCAGGCGCGTCGATTGAAACCGGTTCTGCGGATAAACGGCGTAAATTTCGCGTTTCGGGTAGGTCTCGTGATCCGCGAGCACGACCTCGAGTTCCCGGGTCTTCAGGTGGTCGGCGACATAAAAGATGGGTAGAATGACGATGCCCACACCGTGCAGGGCTGCGGTGCTCAATAGGACGCCGGAGTCCGCTTTGAAGCTGCCGCGTAAGGACACCTGACCTCTGTTCCCATCATCCATCGAATAGCGCCATTCGTGCACGCCGCTGTTTCCGGTGAATGCAAGCACGTTGTGGGTAGCAAGGTCATCGGGCCGTGCCGGGCGGCCGTGCGCCTCAAGGTAGGCCTGACTTGCACACAGAACAAACGGGCAGGACGCCATGCGCCGCGCAATCAGCGTGCTGTCGTCGAGCGTGCCGATCCGCACCACAAGGTCAAATCCTTCGCGCTTTTGTCGGTTGCATTGGACATCTGGGACAAGGCCGACATGGGCGAGGTTCACGCCAAGTCCATCGAACTGCCAGAGTTGTTCATCCGCGAGGTTGAAGCCCGATGCCCCGGCCTGAAGTTGGTCAGCCCGCGCGATCCGGCCGCGCGCGGCAGCCACGTGTCCTTCGCATTCGAGCACGGCTATGCCGCCATGCAAGTGTTGATCGCTGACAACGTGATTGGTGATTTTCGGGCCCCTGACGTCATGCGCTTTGGCATCACACCGCTGTTCGTGAATGAGGCCGATATCATCGATGCCGTCGACAAGCTGGAACGCATCCTTGAGGAAGAACGCTTTAAGGACGCGGAATTCCAGAAACGCGAGTTGGTCACGTAGACTCTCATCACGATGAGGCCAACGGCTCGGATAACGCAGAAAAAATTGGCTGAAGAATTGCCAAAAGCGACATGAAGTGGCGTGAAGGTGTTAGCCGGGTTGCGTGTCAGTATCTTACCAGTGCGACAAGGGTCGGCGATGGCGTCGCCAGCACAAAGTGCACACCCTCTTTCACCATCCTGAACGCCGGGATCTTGCTTTGTCGTTTGCGCGATGAGGAGAGATTTCCATCTCCATCGCTCAAACGCTTGATAGGAGTTGGATTTATGGAGCGTCCACAACATTACCGCTTTCACCAGGGTCAGAAGACCCTGCCGTTTTCAGATGCCGAATATGAGGCGCGCCTGGGCAAACTGCGCGCGCAGATGGCTGAGATGGGCGTCGACGCTTGCGTCCTGACGTCGATGCACAACGTCGCCTATTATTCAGGTTTCCTCTATTGTTCCTTTGGTCGTCCCTACGCACAGGTTGTGACGCCCACTGAAACCGTGACCTTCAGCGCTGGCATCGACGCGGCGCAGCCGTGGCGGCGCGGTTATGGCGACAACATCACCTACACCGACTGGCAGCGGAACAACTACTGGCGCGCGATCCAGTCCGTGACAGGGTCGGGCAAGGTCATTGGCTTTGAAGGCGATCACATATCCTTCGCGCAGTTGGGTTTGCTGGATGAATTCCTGTCCCCGTCGGCGAAGAAAGACATCGCACCCACGACGATGAAACTGCGTATGCACAAGTCTGCGGCTGAGATTGAACTGATCCGCGCAGGTGCTGCGACCGCTGACGTGGGTGGCTATGCGATCAAGGATGCGATCAAAGCAGGCGTCCGCGAGGTCGATGTGGCGATGGCAGGCCGTGATGCCATGGAGTTGGAAATCGCCCGGCGTTTTCCGGACAGCGAGATCCGCGATACCTGGGTCTGGTTCCAGTCCGGCATCAACACCGATGGGGCCCACAACCCGGTGACAACCCGCGTTCTGGAGCGTGGCGATATCCTGTCGCTCAACACCTTCCCGATGATCTCAGGCTACTACACCGCGCTGGAACGGACATTGTTTGTTGAAGAAGTTGACGCCGCCAGTCTGAAAATCTGGGAAGCCAACGTCGCCGCGCATGAGCTAGGCATTAGCCTGCTGAAGCCGGGTGCAACTTGCGCCGAGGTTACGCACAAGATCAACGATTTCTTTGCAGAGCATGATCTGCTGCAGTACCGGAGCTTTGGGTACGGCCATTCCTTCGGCGTTCTGTCGCACTACTATGGCCGCGAGGCGGGTCTGGAGTTACGCGAGGACATCGATACGGTGCTTGAGCCGGGCATGGTGATCTCGATGGAGCCGATGCTGACCATTCCCGAAGGTCAGCCCGGGGCAGGCGGCTACCGCGAGCATGACATCCTTGTCATCACCGAGGATGGCAACGAAAACATCACGGGTTATCCGTACGGCCCTGAGTTCAACGTGGTTGGCTAGTTTGCAGACATCTGAAGTGAGCAATAACTATTGCTCACTTCATTCACTTTTCTGTTTGTTTTTCTGGTGCGCAGAAGGAGAGTTTCCAAACCGGTCCTTGTAGTGGCGGGAAAGTACTCCAGTAGAACTGAACCCGCTCGCAATGGCAATTTCCGCAACAGTCATATCAGTTTCAACGACAAGTGCGCGTGCTCGATCCAGCCGGATGTTGCGGTACGCAATCATGGGGCTTTCCCCCAAATATTGCTTGAATTGACGCTCGATCTGTCGACGAGACAGCCCGGTTATCTCACTCAGCTCATCAAAGGATACCGGCTCTTCGATATTGTTGTACATCGCCTGAACGACCTGAACCAATTTGGCGTTGCGGGTACTTAGCGCGCGAGCAAGTGAGGACCTTTGTGCTGCGTGCGGTGCCAATTCACCGTAGTTGAGGCACATGTCAGAGACGACAATCGCGAAATCCCGACCATAATCGCGCTGGATGATCGAAAGCATCATCTCGGTTGCAGCAGCACCGCCACCACATGTCCAGAGATCACCGTCAATCTCGAACCGCTTCGGCGAAGGGATCAAGTCAGGATACCTTTCCACAAACCCGGGCTGGTTTTCCCAATGCATGGTGAAGATGCGATCGTTCAGCAAACCTGCACGTGCAAGAGTGGCGGCGCCCGTACAAATCCCCCCGACCTTGCCACCAAAGCGGACGTGTTTGCGAAGCCGCGCAACCGTCGCGTCTGACGCCGCGTCCAACCCCTGATTGCCTGAGCAGACCAGCAAACGCAGGTCTTTTGGCAAGGAATCCAGGCTGCCATGGACGCTTACATCCATCCCGGAAGATGACGTGATGGCCTGACCATTCTCGGAAAAAACGGTCCATCGATAGAGTGGCTTTTGCGCAAGCTGATTGGCGATACGCAGTGGATCAAGGGCAGCACTGAAGGCCAGCAGCGTGAAACGCGGCAAGAGCAAGAACCCCAGATCCAAAGGTACTTTGAAGTCTTCCACAGGGAAGAAAAACGCACCTTCCGGGACTACTTCAGGTCCGAGGCCAAGATCAGGGTCATTTTGGTTCACCACAACGGCAATGCTAATGGCCCGAGCGGCCTTGTCCAAGCCGACATCGAGAATTTGGGGTGGACCCAGTGGCACATACCGCTATTCGGCCATTTGCCGGTCGACTTGTCGTTCTTCGTTGATCATGGCCTGCAACTGGCGGCGGAAGCGCAATTGCCCGCCGTCAATGGGCAGATCAATATGTGGCGAGGTCTTGTTGCTCATGCCCTTTTGCACTTCGTTCAGCACGTCCCTGTCCTCTTCGAAAGCGTGCTGAACGTCTTCGGACATCATCCTGGAAAGCTCGTCGTCATCGGGCCTGATGTTGCGCAATTGGAACCAGTAATAGCGCGTCCGCCCCTCATCTGTGGGGGTCATGAAATTGTAGCTGTCCATGATGAAGGTGTTTTCGTGCAACGAACCGTCCGGCCCTCCGGTGCCGGCGGGGGTGAACACCGCCTTGATGAGCGCATGGGACGGATAGCGCACTTCGTAATGCTGAAGGCGGTCGCAGTTGCCCTCGAACTCCACCACTTTTCTGTAAAATGGCGCGGGTTCGTGATCCATCATCCAGCGGTGCACGATCACGCCATTTTCGGTTTTGGTGATCCGCAGCGGCGTGTCCTTGGTGGCGTCCGCGGCAAAGCTGCTTTGGTGCACCCATGCCACGTGGGTCGGATCCAGCAGGTTGTCGCACATCAGCAGATAGTTGCAGTCCAGTTCCATCGCGGCACCGCGATTGATGCCCCAGGCCGGGTTGTCGTAATTCTCGATCTCGAAGATGTCGGCCGGATCGGCCAGCGCGGGGTTACCCATCCAGATCCAGACCAGCCCGTATTTTTCGTGCAACGGATAGGCGTGCACCTTGGCATTGGACGGGATTCCGCCGGATCCGGGCGCCCAGACGCATTGGCCGACGCAGTTGAATGTCAGGCCGTGGTAGCCGCATTCGACAGTATCGCCTTTGATGCGCCCTTTGGACAGGGGCAGCTTGCGGTGGGGGCAGGCGTCTTCGAGGGCGACAAGCGCGCCAACCTCGCTGCGGAACACGCAGATTTTCTCGCCAAGCACCATGATCTGTTGCAAGTCGCGGGTTATATCATGATCCCAGGCGGCGACGTACCAGGCGTTTTTCAGGAACATGTGTTATCTCCCCAGAATGCCGGGCAAGTTCAGCCCTTTTTCGCGCGCGCAGTCCAGCGCGATGTCATAGCCCGCGTCGGCGTGGCGCATGACGCCGGTGGCCGGATCATTCCACAGGACATTGGCGATCCGGCGATCCGCGTCTTCGGTGCCATCACAGCAGATCACCATGCCGGAGTGTTGCGAGAACCCCATGCCGACGCCGCCGCCGTGGTGCAGCGACACCCATGTCGCGCCGCCTGCGACGTTCAGCATCGCATTCAGGAGTGGCCAGTCTGAAACCGCGTCAGAGCCGTCTTTCATCGCCTCGGTTTCGCGGTTGGGCGAAGCCACCGACCCACTGTCCAGGTGATCGCGGCCAATGACCACAGGTGCCGACAACTCGCCATTGCGCACCATCTCGTTGAAAGCAAGGCCGAGCTTGTCGCGCAGGCCCAGACCGACCCAGCAGATGCGGGCGGGCAGGCCCTGAAACGCGATCCGCTCGCGCGCCATATCGAGCCAGTTGTGCAGATGCGGGTCGTCGATCAGTTCCTTGACCTTGGCATCGGTCTTGTAGATGTCCTCGGGATCACCCGACAGCGCGCACCAGCGGAACGGCCCGACGCCGCGGCAAAACAGCGGGCGGATATAGGCGGGCACGAAGCCGGGGAAGGCAAAGGCGTTCTCAAGCCCTTCCTCCTGCGCGACCTGACGGATGTTGTTGCCATAGTCCAGCGTCGGCACGCCTGCGTTCCAGAAATCGACCATCGCCGCGACCTGGATCTTCATCGAGGCGCGCGCGGCAGCCTCGACAGCCTTGGGATCGCTTTCCTGCTTTTCGCGCCACTCCGCAACGCTCCAGCCTTGGGGCAGGTAGCCGTGGACCGGATCGTGGGCCGAGGTCTGGTCGGTGACCATATCCGGCCTGACGCCGCGCTTGACCAGTTCGGGGAAAACATCGGCGGCGTTGCCGATCAGAGCCACGGACTTGGCTTCACCCGCCGCAGTCCAGCGCTCAATCATCGCAAGCGCTTCGTCCAGATCGTGCGTTTTCTCATCCACATAGCGCGTGCGAAGACGGAAATCGGCGCGGGTCTCGTCGCATTCGACAGCCAGACAGCATGCACCCGCCATCACCGCGGCCAGCGGCTGCGCGCCGCCCATGCCGCCAAGACCCCCAGTTAAGATCCACCGACCTTTCAGGTTGCCTTCATAATGCTGGCGGCCCGCTTCCATGAAGGTTTCATAGGTGCCCTGCACGATGCCCTGCGTGCCGATGTAGATCCACGACCCGGCGGTCATCTGGCCGTACATCGCCAGGCCCTTTTTATCCAACTCGTTGAAATGATCCCAGGTGGCCCAATGCGGCACTAGATTGGAGTTGGCGATCAACACGCGCGGCGCATCCTTGTGCGTGTTGAACACGCCTACGGGTTTGCCCGATTGCACCAGCAGCGTTTGTGTATCGTCCAGATCCTTGAGCGCCGCGACGATGGCGTCAAAGTCTTCCCAGGTGCGCGCGGCACGGCCGATGCCGCCGTAAACGACCAGCTCGTGCGGGTTTTCAGCTACATCGGGATGCAGGTTGTTCATCAGCATCCGCATGGGTGCCTCGGTGAGCCAGCTTTTGGCGGTGATCTCGGGGCCGGTCGGGGGGTATATGTCGCGCAGGTTGTGGCGGGGGTTGGTCATGATGTGCCTCCTAGGGTCGGGGCCAGATCGGCCAGAGTGGTCAGGATTTCGGCCAGATGCGGGCGCAGCTTTGCCGCTTTGGTTTCGTCATAGGCCCAGGGTGCGGCTTCGTCTTGCAGGTAGGTGGACTGTGCCAGTTCTATCTGGATTGCATGGACGCCCTGTGCGGGCTGGCCATAATGCCGCGTGGTCCAGCCGCCCTTGAACCGGCCATTGGACGTGCTGGAATAGTCAGCGGCCCTTTCGCAGATCTGACGTGCGGATTGCTCAACGGCTGGCGCACAGGTGCGCCCCTGGTTCGTGCCGATGTTGAAATCCGGCAAGGTGCCTTCAAACAGGAACGGAATGCGCGACCGGATCGAGTGGCAATCATACAGGATCGCGCAGCCGTGCAAGGCATGCACGCGCTTCAGCTCGGCTTCCAGCGCCGCGTGATAGGGCGCGTGAAAAGCCGCGCGGCGGGTGTCGATATCCGTCGCCGTGGGCGGTTCGGCCCAGATCGCCGCACCGTCGAAATCGGTGAGCGGGACCAGGCTTGTCGTGTTCTGGCCGGGATAAAGGCTTTCCCCCTGCGGATCACGATTGGCGTCGATCACGTAGCGATGGAAATTGGCGGTAACGGTCGTCGCGTCGGGCAGCAAGCCCGCATAGAGCCGGTCGATATGCCAATCTGTATCCGCCAGCTTGCGGCCATTTTCGTTCAACGTCGCCATGATGGCGTCAGGAACGAAGGTGCCTGTGTGCGGCAGGCCCAGAACGACAGGGCCGCTGCCCTGGGTAACGGAAACCGGATTCATGCCGCGTACCCTCTGACAAAGGCAGGCAGGTCCACAGACGCGGCCAACGCACCGTTTTCCACCAGAGCAGCGGCCGCCTCAAGTGAGGGCGCCATGTAGCGGTCTTCGGCAAGGCTGGGCACGGCCTCGCGCAAGGTTGCCATCGCCACCTGAAGCGGTGCGCTGGTTTGCAGGGGCGCGCGGAATTCGATGCCCTGCGCACCGCACATCGCCTCCACCCCGAGGATCACGTTCAGGTTCGCGTTCATCCGCAACAGGCGGCGCGCGGCATGGGCTGCCATGCTCACGTGATCTTCCTGGTTGGCAGAGGTGGGCGTACTGTCGGTGGTGCAGGGGTTCGCCAGATGCTTGTTTTCGCTCATCAATGCGGCAGTCGTCACCTCGGCGATCATCAGGCCGGAGTTGAGGCCGGGATCAGGCGTCAGGAAGGGCGGCAGATCAAAGCTGAGCGTTGGATCCACCATCAAAGCCACGCGCCGCTGTGCAATCGCGCCAATCTCGGAAATGGCGACAGCGATCTGATCAGCGGCAAAACCAACGGGCTCCGCGTGGAAATTCCCACCCGAGACGATCAGATCGTCCTCGACCAGAACCAACGGATTGTCGGTGACAGCGTTGGCCTCAACCTCAAGCGTGCGCGCCGCGAAATGCAGCAGGTCCATCGCGGCGCCCGTCACCTGTGGCTGGCAGCGGATGCAATAAGGGTCTTGCACGCGGGTGTCGCCGTCCTGGTGGCTTTCGCGGATTTCCGAGCCCTCCATCAGCGCGCGTTGGGCGCGGGCCACAGCGATCTGGCCGGCATGGCCGCGCAGGGTGTGGATGGCATCCTGCAAAGGCGCGGTGGAGCCCATGATCGCGTCGGTGGACAGCGCACAGGTCAGCACGCTGGTCGCGGCATTACGCCAGGCGCCCCACAGACCCACCAGCGCGCAAGCGGTCGAGAATTGCGTGCCGTTGATCAGGGCCAGCCCCTCTTTGGGACCCAGAACAATGGGCGTGATCCCCGCCTTGGCCAGCGCCTCACCGGCCGGCATGCGGGTGCCGTCATAGGTGGCTTCACCCTCTCCGATCATCGCTGCGGCCATATGGGCGAGCGGGGCCAGATCGCCGGACGCGCCAACCGACCCCTGGCTGGGAATCACCGGCGTGACGCCGCGCGCAAGCATGTCTTGAAGGATCTCGACTGTGGTCATGGCAACGCCAGAGGCACCGCGCCCCAGCGACAACAGCTTGAGCACCATCATCAGTCGCGTCGTGGGTTCGTCCAATGGCTCTCCCACACCGCAGCAGTGGGACAGGATCAGGTTGCGCTGCAGAGTGGCCACGTCTTTTGCCGCGATCTTGACGCTGGCCAGTTTGCCAAACCCAGTGTTGACGCCGTAAACCGCCGCGTCACCGTTGGCGGCCTTTGTCACCAGTTTCTGCGCAGCGGCGATGCCGGCATGGCAGGCAGGGTCTAGCGCGACAGCATGGCCTTTGGCCCAGATGTCCTGCAACTGGGCCAGGGTTGCGGCACCCGGCGTAAGCGTGATTGTCATAGCGATCCCCTGAAGATGCGTTGGTGAAGCGGGTTGAACCCAATGCGGTAGGCAAGTTCTGCCGGGTGGGTCACGTCCCAGACACACAGATCGGCCTGCGCCCCTGCGGTGATGCGCCCGCGATCGGCCATGCCCAAAGCCGCCGCCGCATGGGCGGTCATACCCAGCAAGGCCTCAAGCGGTGTCATGCGAAACAGCGTGCAGGCCATGTTCATCGCCAGCAGGGGCGAGGTCAGCGGGGATGAGCCGGGGTTGCAATCGGTGGCCAGCGCCATCGGCACGCCGTGATTGCGAAAGGACTGGATCGGCGGGCTTTGGGTTTCGCGCAGGGTGTAGAACGCGCCGGGCAGCACGACAGCCACCGTGCCAGACGCCGCCAGGGCTTGCGCATCCGCATCGGTGGCATATTCCACATGATCCGCGCTGAGCGCGCCGTATTCTGCGGCAAGCTGCGTGCCGCCGATGTTTGACAACTGCTCGGCATGCAGCTTGACCGGCAGCCCCAATTCCACGGCGACGTCAAAGACGCGGGCGATCTGGCCTGTGTCAAAGGCGATGCCCTCGCAAAACCCATCCACCGCATCGACCAGCCCTTCGGCATGGGCGGCGCGCAGGGTGGGAATGCAGATCTCGTCGATATAGGCGTCGGGCCTGCCCTTGTATTCGGGCGGCACAGCATGGGCACCAAGAAAGCTGGTGCGCACTTCGACAGGCCGCGCCTGCGCGATCTGACGGGCCACGCGCAGCATCTTCAACTCGGTGTCCTGATTCAGACCGTAGCCGGACTTCACCTCGATCAGGGTGATGCCTTCCGCGATCAGAGCGTCCACGAGGGTCAGCGCATCGGCCAAGAGCGCGTCCTCGGAGGCCGCGCGGGTTGCCGACACGGTGGATACGATCCCGCCGCCTGCGCGGGCCACCTCTTCATAACTGGCTCCGTTCAGGCGCAGCTCAAACTCCGCCGCCCGGTTGCCACCAAAGACAACATGCGTGTGACAGTCGATCAGCGCGGGCGTGACAAGCCGTCCGCCCAGATCATGCGTTTGCGCGTCGGCATAGGCTGCGGGACGCTCTGCCGCCCGACCGACCCAGGCAATGCGGGCATTCGCAAGGGCAATCGCGCCGTCTTCGATCAGACCGTAGGTCTGGTTGTCTTTCAGTGTCGCGATCGTGGCATTCGTCAGGAGCATGGCCGACTCACTTGCAAATTACGGTGCTTAATGTCTTTATGTGCGTACATAATAATCTGTCAAGCGGAGTGTGCCATGCAGATGATCTGGGCTGAAACGGCCTTGTTGCCGACCGGCTGGGCGAACAAAGTGCTTGTCGAGATTGACGGGCAGGGCCGGATCGGCGGCGTGCAACGCGGGGCCTCTGCGCCGGATCAGGCCACGCAGGTTCCGCTGCTGCTGCCCGCGCCGGTCAACGTGCACAGCCATGCGTTTCAACGCGCCATGGCGGGCCTGACAGAACGCCGTGGCCCTGATCCAAGCGACAGCTTCTGGACCTGGCGGCAGCTCATGTTCCGCTTTCTGGACCGTCTGACGCCCGAGCATATCGAGACGATCACCGCCTTTGTGCAGATGGAAATGCTTGAAGCGGGCTACGGCGCGTCGGTCGAATTCCACTATCTGCATCACCAGCCCGGTGGCGTTGCCTATGACGATATCGCGGAAACATCCGCCCGTGTCGTCGCGGCGTCGGATCGCACCGGCATGGGGCTGTGCCTGCTGCCTGTGCACTATCAGTTCGGCGGCTGTGATCAACGCGGGCTGAGCGCGGGGCAAATCCGGTTCGGCAATACGTTCGAACAGTTTCAAACGCTTCATGACGCGGCAGCGGCCCACATCAAACAAGCATCCGCCGACAGCGCCATCGGTGTCGCCCCGCATTCCCTGCGCGCGGTCGGGATCGAGGATCTCAAGGGCTACAACACCGCCTTTCCCGATGGACCCATTCACATGCACCTTGCCGAACAACGCGCAGAGGTTGCTGAAGTTGAGGCGCATTGGGGCGCGCGGCCGGTGGCCTGGGCGCTCGATAACATGCAGTTGGATGGGCGCTGGTGCCTGATCCATTGCACCCAAATGACACCGGACGAGACCATCGCGCTGGCCCGTTCCGGTGCCGTCGCCGGTCTGTGTCCGATCACTGAAAGCAGTCTGGGGGACGGGATCTTTGACGCGGTGCGCTGGCTGGACAATGGCGGGGCTTTTGCCATCGGGTCAGACAGCAACATCCGCATTTCGCTAAGCGAGGAATTGCGCACGCTGGATTACTCGCAACGCCTGCGCGACGGCACGCGCGCAGCACTGGCGACGCCGGACAAATCGACCGGTCGGCGAATGTTCGACGGGATGCTGCAAGGCGGCGCACAGGCCTCTGGCCGAAAGACCGGGCGCATCGAGGCGGGATGCTGGGCCGATATGCTGGCGCTGGATACACTCTCTGAACATATGTGGGGCAGGCAGCTCGACACCGCGCTGGACGCCTGGATTTTCGCAGGCGACGATCGCCTGGTGACGGATGTTTGGTCCGCTGGCCGCCATATGGTAAAGCACGGCCGGCATGTGCAGCGCACCAGTATTGTCGCTGCCTATAAACGCACGATTGACGCATTGAGAGACGCCTTGTGAACTCGCCCACGTTTCGGAACTGGCAAAGCGTGCAGGACGAAGTCCTGCGCCGCATTCATACCCGCGAATGGCCGCCCGGCGCCCTGATCCCCAACGAAGCCGATCTGGCGATCGAGTTTGGCTGCGCCCGGTCCACGGTGAACCGTGCCTTGCGATCCTTGGCTGAAAGCGGTTGGCTTGACCGCAAACGCAAGGCGGGTACTCGGGTTGCCGCGCAACCGGTTGCCAAGGCAACGCTTGATATCGCGGTGATCCGGCATGAGGTCGAGGAACACGGCGCGACCTACGGCTATCAATTGATTTCACGCAGCGTTGCCGTGCCGCCGGCCCCTGTCAGCGGGACGATGAAAACCAGAGCGCAAGACAAGCTGCTGAATCTGCGCGCGCTGCATCTGGCCGATGACGCGGCCTATGCTGTCGAAGACAGGTGGATCAATACAAGCGTGGTCCCCGACGCTGCGGCGGAACCGTTCGATGTGCTCAGCGCCAACGAATGGTTGATGCAACACGCGCCCTACACGCACGGGGATATCGCCTTTTCCGCCGTGCAGGCCGACCAGCAGGATTCGGAGGTGCTTGGGATCGCCCCCCACAGCGCCTTGTTTGCCATTGACCGGGTGACTTGGGACAATGCGGTATCCGTCACAAAGGTCAGGCTGCTTTTTGCGCCCGGCTACAAACTGCGCACGCAAATCTAGGTGGCCCGCGTTTCGGCTTTTCCAGAACCAAGGACATTTCCATGCGGCACATCCAGCATTGGCAGACGGCCCTGGCACAGCATTGGGGCATCACTGCGGAGCTGAGCCCGCTTGACGGTGAGTATGATCTGAATTTTCTGGCGAAAGCCGATGATGACAGCGGGTACATCCTCAAGGTCATGCGCACGGGATGCGAAGCGTGGCTGGTGGATATGCAGGTCAGCGCCTTCGAGCACATCACCGCGAAACGACCTGACCTGCCGTGTCCGGTGGTTGTACGGGCCGCCGGGGGCGCATCGGTTGTGACTTTGAAGGACGAGACATGCGCGGAACGCCTAGCCTGGGTTCTGCGCCAACTGCCAGGGCGCTGCTATGCCCATGTGGCGCCAAAAAGTCGGGCGCTGATCCACCAGATCGGGCAGGTGCTGGGCGGGACGGCCCTGGCGCTGGCAGATTTCGAGCATGCCGGTTTGGTGCGTGATTTCAAATGGGATCTGATGCGCGCCGGGTGGATCGCGGATCAAACGGGTTGCATCCCCGATCCGGCGCGGCGTCGGATCGTCGAGGGGATCCATGCCCGGTTCGCGGCGCTGAAGCCTGCGCTGGATGCCCTGCCGCATCAGGCGATCCACAACGACGCCAATGACTACAACATCCTGGTCGAGGGCACATGGAACGACGCGCGCCGCGTGTCCGGCCTGATTGATCTTGGCGATATGTGCGCCGCCCCGCGTGTGTGCGATTTGGCCATTGCTGCGGCCTACATCGTGCTGGATCATCCAAAGCCCGAAGCCGCGTTGGCGGCCTTTGTCGCGGGTTATCACGAGGCCAATCCGCTTGCGGCGCAAGAGGTGGACTTGATCTGGCCGCTGCTGCGGATGCGGCTGGCGGTCAGCGTTGTGAACTCCACCTTGATGGCCGCAGAGAACCCCGATGACCCCTATGTCACGATTTCGCAGGCGCCCGCGTGGCGGTTCCTGGAAGGCTGCGCGCTGCACGGCGGATTGCTCAGCGCAAGGCTGCGTGCTGCCTGCGGCCTGCCCGTGGTCGAAGGGGCGGACCGTGTGGCGACATGGCTTGACCGGGAACGCGGGCATTTCGCGCCCCTGATGGGGTGCGATCTGTCGCAGGCCCCATTGGGGTCCTTGTCCGTCGAGGAATCGGCCTGGCCGCAGAACCCGTTTCATATGCCCCTGGAAGAAGCCGCCCGCGTGGGCGAGGAATTCGAGGATCACGGGCGCATGTGGCTGGGCTACTATCACGAGCCACGCCTGATCTATGCCGAGCCTGCCTTTCGCAAGGGGCCATGGAAGGCCAGCGACCGCCGCACGGTGCATCTGGCCGTCGATGTGTTTGCACCCGCCGGGACGCCAATGTTCGCGCCTTTGCGGGGCGAAGTGTTCATCGCGGAGTATCGCGCGGGGCATCTGGATTACGGTGGGGTGATCATCCTGCGCCATGAAACGCCCGAGGGTGATCCGTTCTTCACGCTCTATGGGCACCTCGACCCAGAGTTTCTGGACCGCCTGCGCGTGGGTCAGGTGATCGAGAAAGGTGAGGAATTCTGCCGCCTTGGTGATCCAAGCATGAATGGCGGCTGGGCACCGCATGTGCATTTCCAGCTTGCGCTGACCACTGAAGGGATCGAGGCCGACTGGCCCGGTGTGGGCGATCCTGACGAGATGTATCTGTGGCGCGCGGTCTGTCCCAACCCGGCCGCCTTGCTGAACCTGCCCGACGACAAGCTTTGCTATGTCCCGACAGACAAGGCTGGGATCAGGCAGGGTCGTGAGGCGCATTTCGGCGGCAATCTCAGCCTGACCTATGATGACCCCGTGATGCTGGTGCGCGGCTGGCGGCACCATCTCTTTGACGAATGGGGCCGCCCCTATCTCGACGCCTACAATAATGTGCCGCATGTGGGCCACGCCCATCCGCGCATTCAGGCGGTGGCGGCGGATCAGCTCAGGCGGATCAATTCCAATACGCGTTATCTGCATCCCGCGCAGACCGCTTTTGCGGACAAGATCCTGTCCAAGATGCCCGGCCACTTGCAGGTCTGCTATTTCGTGAACTCGGGGTCTGAAGCGAACGAGTTGGCTCTGCGGCTAGCGCGGGCGCACACCGGTGCCAAAGGTATGGTCACGCCCGATCATGGCTATCACGGGAACACTACGGGTGCGGTCAATATTTCTGCTTACAAGTTCAACAAGCCAGGCGGTGTTGGCCAGGCCGATTGGGTGGAGCTGGTGGAAATCGCAGATGACTACCGCGGCTCGTTCCGCCGCAACGACCCTGAGCGCGCCCAGAAATTCGCAGACCTTGTCGATCCTGCGATCGCGTCCTTGCGGCAAAAAGGGCAGGGCGTCGCGGGGTTCATCGCCGAAACCTTCCCGTCGGTTGGCGGTCAGATCATTCCGCCCAAAGGCTATCTGTCGGCGGTCTATGCCAAGGTCCGCGCGGCGGGCGGCATCTGCATCGCGGACGAAGTGCAGACCGGGCTGGGGAGATTGGGTGAATACTATTTCGGCTTCGAACACCAAGAGGTGCTGCCGGACGTCGTCGTGCTGGGCAAACCAATTGGCAATGGGCATCCAATGGGAGTAGTCGTCACGACCAAGGCAATTGCGGAGAGCTTTGACAACGGGATCGAGTTTTTCTCGACCTTCGGAGGCTCAACCCTGTCCTGCCGGATCGGACGTGAGGTGCTGCAGATCGTGGACGATGAAGGCTTGCAGGAAAACGCCCGCGTGATCGGCGGCCAGTTGATGGCAGGTCTGAAAGCGCTGGAAGCGAAACATGATTGCGTGGGCGACGTGCGCGGCATGGGGCTGTTTCTGGGGGTGGAACTGATCCGGACCGATGGCTCTGAGGCCACAGAGATATGCGCCTACGTCAAGAACCGCATGCGCGATCACCGCATCCTCATCGGCAGTGAGGGGCCAAGGGACAATATCCTCAAGTTCCGCCCGCCGCTGACAATTGAGGCGGAGGATGCGGGGATGATCATCGCTGTTCTGGATCAGGTCCTTGGCGAATGTGCCTGACTTCACGGTGAAAGCACATCAAGTATGGCGCGGAAATCGGGGCTGTCTTCCCGCAGGCTTGACCAGATCAGGGAGATCTCTGTTTTCGCCTGTGGCGTGGCAATCGGCACGGTCACAAGGGGTTTGCCGTCATAGCTCAGATCACCGGGCGGGCGGGAATAGCTGATGCCGACACCCACACCATTGGCAGCCAGCGATCGCATCATCTCCAGCGATGCCACCTTTTGCTGGATCACCGGTGTCAGGTGCATCCGCGCGAACAGATCGCGCATGAATCCCTGCGACAGGTCCTCATTGAACAGGATCAGGGGTATGCCCTCGAGGTCGGACAGTTCCAGCTCATCCCGTCCGGTCAGGGGATGATCAATTTCGACAAAAGCCACAGGCGCAATATCGGTCAGCTTGCGGCGCATAAAATTCCCTTCGAACCCAACATCATAGGAAATCACGAAGTCCAACAGTCCTTCGGTCAAATCGCGCGCCAGATCCGCAAAACGCCCTTCGCGTCCCGAAAAGGACAATGCTGGAAAACGGTCCGCAAGTCGTTTGAGCGCGGGCGCCAGATACCACGGCGCGATGTCTGCAAAACAGCCAACGCCCCAAGTATGCGTAGCGTCGTGGCCCTGCTCAATCTCGGTTGCAAGCGTCAACAGGGACCGCGCCTGCGCAATGAGACGGTGCCCGAAAGGGGTGATCTCGATTGCTGACCCTTTTCCGCGCAGGAAGATCGCTCTCCCTAGGTGTTGTTCGACCCGAGTGATTGCGACCGAAAGCGATGGCTGCGACACATTCAGTTGCGCCGCTGCTTTGGTCAGACTGCCTTCGTCGGCAACGCCGACGATATATTCATACTGGCGCAGGGTAACGTTTAACATGACGCTATTATTAGTATGATAAAATATTATTAGAAGTTAAATCTTTTGTTGCGTATGCCTGCCCCGAATACGGAGGATCACAAGATGCACGCACTTCTTACCCAAGACCATGTCGATACCTTCCAGCGCGATGGCGTTGTGCTGATCAAGGGTCTGTTTGCCGATCATTTCGAGACGATCCGCGCCGGTATCGAACGCAACATGAAAGAACCCGGTCCCTATGCTGCCGAGAACCTCAAGGAAGGCGAGGGCGGCCGTTTCTTCGATGACTATTGCAACTGGACCCGCATTCCCGAATTTGAAGAGGTGATCCGCAACTCCGACGTAGGTGAAGTGGCCGCCGACCTGATGCAATCGAAGCGCGTTCAGGTGTTCCATGATCATGTGCTGGTCAAGGAGCCGGGCACGTCGAAGCCGACGCCCTGGCATCAGGACGGCCCATATTACTTCGTCGACGGAATGCAGAATGTCAGCTTCTGGTCGCCGATGGACACGGTCAGGGGCGCAAGCCTGCGCTGTGTCGCGGGCAGCCATGCCTGGGAAAAGCCCGTGTTGCCGACCCGTTGGCTCGCAGAGACCAGTTTTTACCCGAACGAGGATGACTACATGCCGGTGCCGGATCCCGATGCCGAAGGCATGGAAATCCGCGAATGGGAGATGGAGCCGGGTGATGCGGTGGCCTTCAACTATGGCACGCTGCATGGCGCGCGCGGCAACACCACAGAGTCCCGCCGCCGCGCATTTTCCTTGCGCCTCGTTGGGGATGATGCCCGCTATGTAGAGCGCCCCGGTCCGACCTCGCCGCCGTTTCTGGGCCATGGCATGACACCGGGGCAGATGCTGCGCGAAGATTGGTTTCCTGTGATCTACCAACGGACCTAACGACTTCTGAAAGGCCCCGTGCTCATGACACAGCCAGATCATAAATCGCCCGTGCTGGCGATTGTGACGATCCTGCTGTGTGCAGGCCTTTTGTTTGCGGGCAACGGGTTGTTCCAGACCCTGCTGCCCATTCGCGCGGGGCAGGAGGGCTATACCGCCGCGATGATCGGCGTAATGGGCACGGCCTATTTCGGCGGCTTTACCATCGGCTGTTTCGTTGGGCCAAGACTGATCAGCGCGGTTGGCCATGTGCGTGTATTCGCGGGGCTAACCGCGCTTTTGACAGCGACGTTTTTGGCCTTTCCGCTTTATGTTGACCCGTGGGTCTGGGGCGGCTTGCGCATCGTCAGCGGTATTTGCATCGCCGTGATCTATGTCGTCGTCGAGAGCTGGCTGAACGACGCGTCCTCAAACGCCAATCGCGGGCGGGTCTTGTCGGTTTACATTATCGTGACAAACATCGTCACGATGATTGGACAGTTGTTGGTGAACGCCTCTGATACAGCTGGTTCGACCCTGTTTCTGGTCGTTGCAATCCTGATTTGTCTTGCGATTGTGCCGATCAGCCTGACGCCCACGCCGGCTCCTACTCCAATTCCAGCGGCGCGGCTGGACCTTCGCAAGCTCTATGCGGTATCTCCGGTGGGTATTGTCGGCTGCTTCTCATCAGGCATGGCTGAAGGTGCGTTCTGGTCGCTGGGTCCGGTATTTGCGCAAGGGCGGGACATGATCACCAGCGACATCGCACTGCTGATGGCAGCTTTCGTGTTGGGCGGCACGCTGTCACAATGGCCACTTGGCTGGATTTCAGACAAGATTGATCGGCGAATTGTGATTGGGATAGTGTCTTGCGGCACCGTGCTTTCAGGATTGGCCATTGGCTTTGACGTGACCGCGCCCGGGGCACCGATACTGATGCTGGCAGTACTGCACGGCGCGCTCATGATCCCGATCTATGCCTTGTGCATATCCCATGCCAATGATGCCGTCCCCAACGCGCTGATGGTGGAGACCAGCGGCGGATTGATCCTCGCCTTTTCCGTTGGGGCCACAATTGGCCCTGTAGCGGCGTCCCTGTTCATGAGTGGCAATTCCGAAGGCGGGTTGTTTCTTTTTATCGGTCTGGTGTTGTTCCTGTTTGGCATCTTCGCGTTTTTCCGGCTCGCTGTGGACACGCGCCAGCGGATCAAGGACAAGGTACACTTCGCGGCAACACCGGCGGCATCACACACCGTATTCCCGCGAGAGGACCAGCTTTAGCTGTAGGTTTCTTCCAGAACAACGTCGAAATCCTGGTAGTCGCCAATGCAGTCACGCACCCACTCCGGGTTGTGATAGGTATCCAGATACCGATCTCCACTGTCACAGAGCAGGGTCACGATGGGGCCCTCTCGTTTTGCCTGTCGCATATCCTGCGCAATCTGCAACGCCCCCCAGAGGTTTGTCCCGGTCGACGGGCCGGTCTTGCGCCCGATCAGTTTTTCCAGCCACAGCATCGTCGCAATGCTGGCCGCATCGGGCACCCGGATCATCGCGTCAATGACGCCGGGCTGGAAGGAATGCTCAACCTTGGGCCGCCCGATCCCTTCGATACGACTGGATTTATCTGACCGCAGATTGCAATCACCGGTCATGTAACCATCATAGAAAACTGAGTTTTCAGGGTCCACGACTGTCAGCTGTGTATCATAGCCCTTGTAGCGGATATAGCGACCCAAGGTGGCCGAAGTGCCGCCTGTGCCCGCGCTCATCACCAGATGGGCCGGGACGGGGTGGGGTTCATACGCCATCTGCGTGAACACGCTTTCGGCGATGTTGTTGTTGCCGCGCCAATCGGTTGCCCGTTCGGCATAAGTGAACTGATCCATGAAGTAGCCGCCGATCTGCTCGGCCAAGGCGACGGAAGCGTCATGCATCTGCGGTGCGCTGTCCACGAAATGCGTCTGACCGCCATAGAACTCGATCAGACGGATCTTGCTGCGCGCGGTGCTTTTGGGCAGGACCGCAATGAAAGGAACCCCGATCATGCGGGCAAAGTAGGCCTCGGACACCGCTGTGCTGCCAGAGGACGCCTCAACCACGGTTGTGCCTTGCGTGATTTTGCCGTTGCACAGGGCGTACAAAAACAGCGATCGCGCCAGCCGGTGTTTCAGACTGCCGGTCGGATGGGTGCTTTCGTCCTTGAGGTAGATATCGACGCCTTCGAGCCGCGGGATCGGGAGTTTGAACAGATGCGTATCGGCCGAGTGGCGGGCATCCGCGTTGATCTTGTTGATTGCGTCCGTGATCCACTTGCTCATGTTATCATCCCGCGCTCTTCCTAGATTGATTTCAGCAAGAGCAATACGGCCCCGCCGGACGCAATGAAAAGCATCACAAAGCGCCCGATGTTGCGACTCATGTAGCCTCTATCCCGCTTTTCATTAGCATACCCCACGATCAAACCGGGCAGCATCAGCAGCGCAGGAAATGCCAGATGTAACGAAAAGACACCCGCGACACTCCGCGCGATCAGAGATGAGATTTAGGAAAACGTAAAGACCAACACCATTGTCGGCCGTGTCTTTTCAATTGGTTCGTTTTGATACAGGACGACCAGAGCCCCCCGGGAATGCCGGTGGCAGTCCCCATTACCCCAACGGCCACGCCACAGATTGCAAGATTGCCGGATGTCATCGCAAGTGCTTTTGCGAAGACAGTGATTGCAACAGCCACAAGGATCTTAAGGGCAAATACAATACCCAGAATGTCGCCCGGCAATAGCATGATGATTGCCGCACCAATCAATGTGCCCACAAAGATCGTCGGAAGCAGCAGTGTCACCTCTTTGCGCACCACGAAACTTCTGCCGTCGCCCAACATCAACAATGAAAGAAACAAGTTCACGAACAGCATCGGGCCTGGCACGCAATCAAAACTGATCAATGCAAGTAGCGGGGCGGCGATCATGCCAAACCCCATGCCGGTAGAGGTCTGGACAAGGGATGCAAAGACGACAAAACCGTTGGCGACCAAAAGAGATGGGAGCGACTGCGTCAGTTCCAATTCATCTCATCCCTTGTCGCGATTGCGCGGGCGGATTGACCGCTGGGAAGTGGGGCGGGTCACACCCGCTGCGCAATCAACTGAACGCCTTGGGCGGTTTTCTCAAGCGGTATCGAGCAATAGCCGAGCCCGAAAACTTTATCGGATGATCCTCACGGCGAAAGCCGGGCACGCCTGCCCCTCCGTCGCTTAGGCAGTGCGCCCGGGGGGTATCGAACAGCGTACGTTTCAGAACCTCACCCTGAGCGTCGACGGTTAAACGCAACGTCCGACCATTGTAAAAGAACGTGATACGCCAACGACCTGCGTCCTCCTCCACCCCGGTCTCACTACGGCTCGTGATCGTACCTTGTCGCATCAGGTCGGGCACGTCGGCGGGGGCCAAATCAAACGATGTGGCGATCAGTTCGGCCGGGACCAGAAAGCGGTTACCGTCAAAGGTAATCACGTCCGGCGTTGTGGTCGGCCTGGAACTTGATGTCGTCATTTGTCTGCCTCATATGCTCTGCGATTGGCGCAATGCGATGTCGGCGAGCGTGCTGCGGTCGAGCGATTCCAGAAAAGCGGTCTCGGCCACACGCAGCCGTGCTTTGAGACCGCAGGAGCCATCGAGCGTGCAGGCATTTCCGGTGGAGAAGCATTCGACCAAGGGCTGATCTTCCTCCAGCAGCTTGATCAACGCCCCGAGCGGGATATCACTTGCCGGTTTGGCAAGCCGTGCTCCGCCGCCTCCCCCACGCCGCGTTTCGACGACACCGGCTGCCGACAACCGCTGCATGATCTTGCTCAGGTGATTGCGGGACAGACCGAACTCATCGGCCATCTCAGCCGTGGAGTGGGCGCGGTCCGGCGCACCAGCCATGCGCATCAGCATGCGAAGGCCGTAATCCGTAAAAGATGTGAGACGCAAAGGGCTCTCCACTACATGAATAGGTATTTACAATACCCATTAGCAGGTCTACGTCTTGGTGCAACGGAAAAACCCTCAGGACGCCAGAATGGTCGGCATGCAATCAGAACAACCTCGCATTTCATCAGCACGACCCGAGATGACCCGCGCGATCATGGACAAGACCGGCCTCGATCAAGGGATGCTGACGGATTTGGTACATCGATTTTACGGCAAGGTTCGCGCAGACAGTGTTCTCGGACCGATCTTCGCAAGCCGCATCACCGACTGGGAGCCACATCTTGCGCGGATGATAGCCTTCTGGTCGTCCGTCGCGTTGATGACAGGGCAGTATCACGGTGCACCGGTGCCGGCGCATGCGCATCTGCCGGTAACACGGACGCATTTCGACCGTTGGCTGAGCCTGTTTCGCGAGACCGCCTATGAGACCTGCCCACCTGCCGGTGCCGCGCATGTGATGATCCGCGCCGAGCGGATTGCACACTCTTTGCACATGGCCGTGGAGGACACGGCTCGCGCCAACTCAAAAACCGTTCCAAACCTGCGCTGACGAAAGGATGCTGCAATGCCTGATGCAAGCCCGCCACAAGACCCTGCTGAGCTGACCCGGTACATCGAAACGCGCTATCATGAGCGGCACCGCGAACAGCTTCCCGTGCTTGCCCAGATGGCCGAACGGGTCGAAACGGTGCATTTCGGCGATGATGATGTGCCGGAGGGTTTGTCCGCCCTGCTGGAGCGGATGATCGGCGAGATGGAAGTGCATATGAAAAAAGAGGAACTGATCCTCTTCCCCGCCATCCGCAAGGGGGGGATGCCCGGCATCGAAAACCCGATTGCGGTCATGCGTGCTGATCACGACGATCACGCCACCGAAATTGCCGAGATTCGCCGTCTGACCGGCAATTTGACCTTGCCGGCGGGGGTCTGCGGCACCTGGACTGCGCTTTACACCGGGCTGGCGGGGTTCCTCGGCGACCTGGAGGAGCATATGCGCCTGGAAAACGATGTCTTGTTCCCACAGTTCGAGCCGGCTTGAGGGCGCTCGCGAAATGGGGATCACAGACACTGGAAGCCGTTTCGCCTCGCCGCCGTGCCTCGCGGGCGAGATCGCGCCAGACTATTTTGATCCGATGGCGGTGGATCCCGAACAGGCGCGGGACGTGGCGCGATGGCGAACGTCGGAACGTGCGCGACTGCGCGCCGAACGCCAAGCGCTCAGCGTCAGCGACCGTGCAGCCGTGGGAGCGGCGGTCTCCAGGCATCTGCGAGAGCTGCTGTTAACGCGCTTTGACGGCGCGCAGGGCAAGGTGATCTCGGCGTATTGGCCAATCAAGGGAGAGCCCGATCTGCGACCGCTGATGGCCGATCTGCACGCGGCACGTGTCACAATTGCTTTGCCATTGGTCGAACACAAAGCGGCGCCGCTTGTCTTTCGCCGCTGGACCCCCGACACAATCATGGTGCGGGGGGATTGGAACATTCCCGTCCCGCCGCCCGAGGCAGACGCACTGACACCCGACATAACGCTGGCACCATTGGTGGGCTGGGACAGCGCAGGCTTCCGACTTGGCTATGGGGGTGGCTATTTCGACAGAACGCTGGCCGCGCTGCGTCCGCGGCCTTTTACCATCGGTATCGGGTTTCACTCCGCCTGCCTGACAACGATTTTCCCACAGCCTCACGATATTCCCTTGGACGTCATCCTGACCCAAGAGGGCGCGCAAGTTTTGAGACAAACACCATGAGCAGCACAGCTGAGCAAATGCGCGCCTGGCGTGGCCCGGCACTGCTTACATTCGGCTTTCGCCCCTTTTTCCTCGGGGCTGGGGTCTGGGCCGTACTGATCATGGCGCTTTGGGTGCCAATGCTGTCTGGTGCTCTGACAGTGCCGACGGCCTTCGATCCGGTGTCATGGCATGCGCATGAATTCCTGTTCGGGTATCTCTCGGCCGTCGTTGCGGGGTTTCTGCTGACGGCGGTGCCGAACTGGACCGGTCGTCTGCCGATTGTTGGCTGGTCGTTGGGCGGGCTGGCTGCGCTTTGGGTGGCAGGGCGCGTTGCCGTAGGGCTGTCGCTGCTGCTGCCGCCTCTCGTGGTCGCCGTCGTCGACCTCGCGATGCCGGTCGCCCTTGGGTTTGTGATCGCGCGCGAGATTGTCGCGGGCAAGAATTGGAAGAACCTTATCGTTCTCGGCATGCTGGCCGCGTTCACGCTTGCCAATGCGCTGTTTCATTGGGAGGCCGCGACTGGCTCCTATGCCGCGCAAGGCTATGGCCTGCGCCTGGGGCTTGTCGCTGGCGTGATGATGATCGCCGTGATTGGCGGGCGGATTGTGCCGTCTTTCACGCGCAACTGGCTCGTCAAACGTGGTGACGGACAATTGCCGACACCGCCGATGCAGAAACTCGACAAGGGCGCCCTGCTGCTGCTTCTAGCGGCGCTTTTGATCTGGGTCGTCTTGCCGGTCCACTGGGTCGCGGGCTTCGCGCTTCTTCTGGCGGGGATTGCGCATGCCCTCCGTCTGGCGCGGTGGGCCGGGTATCGCACGGGACCCGAGCCGCTGGTTGCCGTTCTGCACGTCGCCTATGCCTTTGTGCCGCTGGGGGCACTCGCCATCGCCGCGGAAACTCTCCGGCCGGACCTCTTCGGGGCGGCAGCGGCACAGCATATTTGGATGGCCGGGGCGATCGGGCTGATGACGCTGGCCGTGATGACCCGTGCCACGCTGGGGCATACGGGCAAGCCGCTGACGGCCGGGATCGGAACGGTTGGTGTCTATCTTGCTTTGATTGTGGCGGTTCTGGCTCGGGTGGGTGCGGGGGTCTGGCCGTCCGAGGCGGACTGGCTGCACCTGATCGCGGGCCTTGGCTGGATCACGGGCTTCGGTGGGTTCGTCATGATTTATGGGCCTCTGCTGCTGCGATTACCGCCGGACAAGCGACCCGGAGACTAGGGAAGTGGGCTGGTTGGAATTTGCATTGGCTTGGGTGGGCTTCATGGTCACCCATTCGCTCCCCTTGCGCGCTCCCGTACGGCCGTGGTTGCAGGCCCGGTTGGGCCAACGCGGGTTCACGATTGCCTATTCTGTTTTGTCGCTGGCCGCGCTGGTGTGGCTGATCGGAGCCGCCGGGCGCGCGCCTGTCGTGCTGCTGTGGAACTGGACGCCGTGGCAGGCGCATGTTCCACTTGCTGCGATGCTGCTCGTCTGCGTGATCCTGGCGCTCGCCATCGGGCGGCCGAACCCGTTTTCCTTCGGCGGCGCGCATAACGACCGCTTTGATCCGACGCACGCTGGAATAGTTCGGATGACGCGGCACCCGATACTTCTGGCATTGTCGCTTTGGGCGTTGGCGCATATCGTGCCCAACGGCGATCTGGCGCATGTGCTCTTGTTCGGATTTTTCGCGATCTTCGCCGCGATCGGCGGGCGTCTTGTCGACCGGCGGCGGCAGCGTGACATGGGGGTGGCGTGGCACCGTCTGCATGCCGAGGTGACATCCAGCCTTGGGACTGCCAGACCGACCTCCTGGGGCGCGGCGATCGTCCGCGGGATCGCTGGCGTCGCGTTTTATGTCGGCTTGATCTGGGTGCATCCATGGTTGTTTGGTGTCAGCCCGCTGGGCTGAGAAAACCCATGATTGATTCCGATCAAGGCGCGCGCACCGAGATCGGCTACAGTATCTTGCAGCAGTTGATGCATGGAACCGCTTCCGATGAAAACGCTTCGGCAAATCCTGGACGAGAAGGGCACGGAGGTCTTCAGTGTGACGCCTGATGCCACCGTTCTTGATGCCATCCAGGCGATGGCCGATCATGACATCGGGGCGCTTGTTGTTCTGGATGGTGAGATGCTGGTCGGGATTATTACCGAGCAGCATTACGCACGAAGGGTTTTTCTGAAGGGCAAATCCTCTCCCAAAACCAAAGTCAGGGACATCATGACAACCCCGGTTGTCTGCGCCGATCCCGGCCAGTCAACCGATCAGGGTCTGGCTTTGATGACGGAAAAGAAGATACGTCATTTGCCGGTCATCCGTGAGAACCGGGTCATTGGCATTGTCTCGATCGGCGATCTGGTAAAAAGCAAGATCAGCGACCAGCGCTTCGTGATCGACCAACTGGAGCGATACATATCCGGGTAGCGAGCGCTTTTGTGGTGCCCGGATAACCGGTGACGCCGCGCGTCTCATTTTGAGCCGAATTGCGCCAGATCAAGGTATTCAGTGATTCTACGCATAAGGTGAGCATGTGCAACACAGGGGAGGTGTGTCTGCCATGACAACAAGCTTGTTCGAGACAACGATTGGTGCCTTCGAAGAACGCATGGCGCTCAGGCGGAAAATGCTCAACGTCACGGGTGTCACGCTCCCGAAACGGCGTATGCCGAAGGACGTGGAAGACAAAATTCGCGACACCATTATCAACTGCTACGAATGCAAGAGCGGCGACACCTGCGCAAGCTGGCTTGCGACAGCGGAGGATGGCGTGCCGCCGCCCGCGTTCTGTCCGAACCGGAACACGATCCTGCGTTTGAAGGCAGACGGCTACACAAAGGAACCGGGCGCATGACCATTCGTGAGGCACTTGGCAGCTTTTACGCGGTCCGCGAGGCGCGGTTGGGCCAGATGGGAGGTATGCTTGATATCACCGGCGCGATGACGGCCCTTGAACGCGGGCTGTGTGGGGACTCGGAGCTTCAGTCAGCCGTCATCAGATGTCTGAACTGTCGGAATGACGAGGCCTGCAAGGCTTGGTTGGCAAAGGCCGAGCACGGTGCTCCGCCACCGTCCTTCTGTCCGAACGCACAGCTGTTTGACGGGCTGAGACCGCGCTAAGTCACTTTACGCGCCGAGAACGTCCTCGATCCAGGTTTTGGCCGCCACGGCCCGCGGCAGGCCCAGCGTGCCGATCGCCAGTTGTCGCGTAGCCCCTAATTGTGAGATGAGAAATCCAACGAAATCAACGGCTGTCCTTTGCCCTTAAATATGAGATTTTGCCTTTAATTCCGATATTCTTGCCCTTAAACCTGAGACAGGGTTCACAGACATGTGCGGCAAATATCGATGGATGATGATGGCGAAGCCTCCGTTGCAGTTGGTGCTGAAGAGTCGCGCAGGGCCGCCGTGCTACGTCCGCTTGTTCAGGCATATCTCAATGGGGCTGGCAGTCTGGAGAGCGGCATCAATGACGCCGTTTGGGAGCTTGGTGTCAGCAGGGCGACGGTCTGGCGTTGGATAAAGCGGCTGGCGGAAGAGGGTGGGCGCACCAGCGCGCTGGCTCCGCGGAAACGGGGCCGTCCAGTCGGTACGGCCTTGATATCAAGCAAGGTCGAAGCGGTGATCGAAGAGCATCTTCGCCGTTATTTCTTGCGCCGGGAACGATCCAGCCTGTCGCGTGTTGTGACCGAAATCCGCAGCGCGTGCTGGCAGCAGGGCTTGCAACCGCCGACACGGCGGACGGTTCAGCGTCGTCTGGATGCGATGGATGCCCGCGAAGTTGCGAAGGCACGAGAGGGCGCAAAGGTTGCCCGCCAGAAATTTGCGCCAGTCACAGGTGAGAACAAGGCCAGTGTGCCACTGGAGATCGTCCAAATTGATCATACGCCGGCGGACATCATTCTTGTCGACAGCTTTGAACGCCAACCAATTGGGCGGCCTTGGGTCACGCTGGCGATCGACATCGCAACGCGGATGGTAACGGGATATTTCACCTCTCTCGAGGCACCTTCGCGTCTGTCAGTGGCGCTTTGCCTGACACAGGCGGTAGCCCCCAAGGCGGAACTTCTGGCGGAATTGGCGTGCAATATTCCTTGGCCCGCACAAGGCAAACCGCAGAGCATCCATGTCGACAATGGCCGCGATTTCCGGTCGCGGGCCTTTCGGTCGGCATGTGCGGAATGGGGGATCGATCTGATCTATCGGCCGCCGGGAAGTCCTCACTTCGGGGGTCACATCGAGCGGTTGATCGGGACAATGATGGGGGCCGTTCACCTGTTGCCGGGAACAACGCAATCCTCGATCGCGGCCAAGGGCGACTATGACGCCGAAGGCCAGGCCACGATGACCCTGAGCGAATTCGATCATTGGTTTGCTCTCGAAATCTGCCGTTACAACAACAGCATTCATTCAAGCCTTGGCTGTACGCCCGTTGCCAAATGGGAAGCGCTCTCAGAGCAAATGACGGGCGACATCCCCTTCGAGATGGAAGCCTTTCAGGTGAGTTTCCTGCCGAGCGAACTGCGCAATGTCAGGCGTGACGGCATCCATCTGTTCCAGATACGGTACTGGTCCGATGCCCTTGCAGGCCACATTGGACGCGGCGATGGAAAGGTGGTTGTTCGCTACGATCCTCGCGATATCTCAATGATCTGGGTTGAACTGGAAGATGGCCGATATGTTGAGGCGCGGTACAGAAACCTGGAAATTCCGCCCGTCTCGCTCTGGGAATATCGCGAAGCCATGAGGAAGGCTCGGGCCCTTGGCAAGTCCGGGTCCAACGAGCTGGTGCTGGCTGAGCTGATCCGAAAGCAACGCCAAATCGAGACTGAAAGCCGGGGCCTGACGAAGGCCGAACGCAGAACCCGTGAAAGAAAAGTGACATTGGAGGGCGCCAACTCAGCCGTCTCGTCAACCGAAGGGCTGCGCCCGATCGACACTGGTGATACATCGCGCCCATTGTTCAAGGTGGAGAGATGGTGAATTGAGGGCAAGGACAACTGAGGAAGACGGTCGGATCGCCCTCATTCAATCGGATATCTGGATCGGCTTTCCGCGGGCGGAACAGGTGTTGGACCGCTTGCAGGGTCTGATCGAAGCGCCACGGCAAACCCGTATGCCTGGGCTTCTTGTGCATGGTGCCTCCGGGATCGGCAAGACGATGATCGCCCGAAACCTGTCGCGCAAATACGCACCAGAATACGATCCGGCGTCAGGCATCACTCGCACACCGCTGCTGCTGTTGCAAGCGCCGCCCGCACCAGACGAACGGCGGTTCTACCTGCACATCTTGGCCGCCGTCGGCGCCCCGGCGACGGCACTGAGCGCCCGCGCTCAAAATGTGGCTTCCCTCGAAGTCCGCGTCATCGCGCTCCTGCGCGACCTTGGCCTTCGGATGATCATGATCGACGAGGTTCACAACCTCTTGGCCGGGACCCACCGCGAACAGCGCCGCTTTCTCAATGTTCTGCGGTATCTTAGCAATGAACTCGAGGTGTCGCTGGTCTGCCTC
This sequence comes from Sulfitobacter sp. HNIBRBA3233, assembly GCF_040149665.1. NCBI lineage: Bacteria > Pseudomonadati > Pseudomonadota > Alphaproteobacteria > Rhodobacterales > Roseobacteraceae > Sulfitobacter > Sulfitobacter marinivivus. The sequence goes on from NZ_JBEFLP010000003.1 coordinate 80,559, forward strand.
GGGGTCAGCGAGGCCGTTGATGCCATCCGTGGTGATATCCAGCTTGCCAGGCGGCTGGACGAACATCACCTGCCAAACTGGCGCGACGATGCCGAGTTCTCGGACATGATCCAGACACTCATCGCGGCAATGCCCCTCGAGAAGAAATCCAATCTGAAGGTCAAGTCACTCAAGCAGATACTTGCGCTGACCGGTGGGGTGACCTCGCGCATCTTCGCCCTGATCAAGGATCTTTCCATCGACGCCATTGTCACAGGTGATGAATGCATTACTGATGACGCGATCGCAAAATGGACGCCGGTTTGGTCGCGCCATGCGAACGCCTATCGGCGACTCGAGAAGTCCGGGGTGTGAAGCCGCACCCGCTGCCGAAAACTGTCGCGCCGCTGCCAGACGAGTTGTTGTCAGGTTGGTTATCTCGGCTGGCGGCGGCCAACTACTGCGATGACGCGGAACTGTTGGCTCATATCAAAATTGATACCGCGCATGGCACCGCCTTGGACTTCAGTGTCGACGCGGCCACGGCGGAGAGGATTGCCAACGCCGCACGAGTCGACCCAGATGTTGTGCGATCGTTGACCTTTCCGGCAATGACCCCACGAGAAGCCTCGCTGACGGCTCAGATGCCATTCCAGCATTGCGTGCAATGCTCCAGAGAGGGTCTTTCGCTCAGGCATTGGAGGCGGGCCTGGGCATTTGACTGCCAAGTTTGCGGGACGAGACTTGTGCAGACCCTTGGCAAACCCCGTGAGGAACAAATATCCGGAAAACTGATATTCCGAGCGCGCCGCGGGGCAGGGATGCTTGAGTGCGCCGCGCGATCGCGCCGCCCCAAGCAACTTCGGCGCGCAATGCGCGCAGTCACCTTTGCCATGTCACTCAAAACCTTCCGCGGGGATCCGTCGTTCGCTGTCCAGAACCCCAGATCGGAAGTTAGGCTGTTCTGCCTCGCCGCAATCGCCGCCGCTCGATCTCGGCCCTTGGCTAAGGCAGCCATCGTCAGCAAAAGCATCGACGACTATGCAAGGGTTGCTTTCTTGCGCGCCTTCGAGAAGGAGCCTCGATTGCTTGCCGCGGTTTATCACATCGCGCAAAGGCGCGCGAAAAGCGCCGGCCCCATGACAGCCGCATCTCACAATTAAGGGCAAAAATTGCCGCCAAACGCGCCCCGTCTCAGATTAAAGGGCAACGCGACACCTGAACAAGGTGGTCGGCCCGAAGATCGGCGGGGCCGAGCATCTCGCGTTCGACGTGATCAATGGGCGGATGACTATTCTCGACAGCGCCAAGAGTTTATCGGACGGCGAAATTGCAGAACTGGTCGCAAGCACCGGCATGACCGCCAAGCCCTGGGATGCCGAAAACGCGTCGGTCGACCAGGCGGCCCATCTTGCACGCCAGCGGCTGTTTACGGCGCTCAGTGGCGGCTTCTGGGCCGCGGGATTTCTGTGGCACATCATCGAGACCGGCATGGGGGCGGCACTCGGCCTCTTCGCAGGGCACGGCGAAGCGCCAATGCCACTGGTCGAGGCAGGGCTATTCGCGGTTGCGATCCTGTTCGGTGTCTGGCTCGTGGCACCCAAGGCATGGTCGTCCGCACGACGGCTGTCGCCCGACATGAACCTGCTGATGGTCGTCGCAGTCGCGGGTGCAATTGGCCTCGGCGAATTTTTCGAAGCGGCAACGGTCGCGTTCTTCTTCTCGCTCTCGCTTTATCTCGAAAGCTGGAGCGTCGGGCGTGCGAGGAATGCGGTTTCAGCTCTGCTCGACCTGGCGCCGCCGACGGCAAGAGTTCTTTATGATGACGGATCGGAAGCGGACGTTCCGGCTTCTGCGGTTGCTATCAACGCACGTTTCATCGTGCGCGGCGGAGACCGCATCCCATTGGATGGTGAGGTTGTCGACGGGGCAGGGGCCGTCGATCAGGCGCCAATCACCGGAGAGAGTGCGCTGGTCCCAAAGGAACGGGGCGACGAAGTCTATGCCGGTACGATCAACGGCGAAGGCACACTGACGGTGCGCGCCACGAAGGCCGCCTCGGACACCGTGTTGGCCAAGATCATCCGCATGGTCGGCGACGCCCATGCCCGCCGCGCGCCGGTGGAACAGTGGGTGGCGAAGTTCGCCCGCATCTACACGCCTATCGTCATGGCTCTCGCCGTTGCAATTGCCCTGCTGCCGCCGCTCATTTTCGGTGGGGCCTGGGATTATTGGTTCTACAATGCACTCGTGCTGCTGGTGATCGCCTGCCCGTGTGCTCTGGTCATCTCGACACCGGTCTCCATCGTCGCTGCACTCACCGCCTCAGCGCGGGCCGGGGTGCTGATCAAGGGAGGTGCATATGTTGAGGCACCGGGCAAGACCACTGCACTGGCCATGGACAAGACCGGCACGATCACCATGGGCGAGCCCGAGGTGGCGGCGGTGCATCCGCTGGGCAAAGCATCGGCGCAAGATCTGATGACCCTCGCCGCTGGGCTGGAGGCACGTTCCTCGCATCCCTTGGCGCGCGCCATTCTCGCGCGGGCAGAAGCCGACGGCATCAATGTGTCCGCCGCGGAAGATACCCGAACCGTTCCCGGTAGGGGACTTGAAGGACGCACAGACGGCCGGTCGATCTGGCTAGGGTCCGACCGGTTTGCCGAGGAGAAGGGTTTCGGCGACGCCATTCCGAAGGATTTGCGCGACCGCATCGAAGGGGCTGGCAGCACCCTTGTTGCCGTGGGCGACGACACCGGCGTGACCGGCATCCTGGAATTGCGCGACCGTATCCGCCCCGACGCCAAGGGCATCGTGGCACAGCTCCACGCGCAAGGCGTGAAGACCATCGTCATGTTGACGGGCGACAACGAGCGGACAGCGCGCGCCGTTGCAGCCGAGGTCGGCATCGACGAGGTCCGTGCCGAACTTCTGCCCGAAGACAAGGTGACTGCCATCGAAGAACTGGTCGAAACGCATGACATGGTGGCCATGATCGGCGACGGGGTGAACGACGCCCCCGCCATGGCGCGTGCGCATTACGCCATCGCGATGGGTGCTGTTGGTTCGGACGCGGCAATCGAGACGGCGGATATTGCCCTTATGACCGACGACCTCGGCAAGGTGCCTTGGCTGATCGGTCATTCGCGCCGGACAATGTCGATTATCCATCAGAACATCGGTATTTCCTTGGCGACCAAGGGCGTTTTCGTCGTCGCTACTGCGTTCGGAGTGGCATCGATGTGGGGCGCTATTGCAGCCGACGTAGGAGTGGCATTGCTGGTGGTGGCCAACGCCCTGCGCCTGCTTAACAGCCAAGTGGCCAAGGTGCCGCCGTCCGGCGGTGAACAGGTTGGTCCACAGATGGCAAAGGCCGCGCTGGCCCACGGACATTGATCACGCAGCATTTGCAAGGTAACGTAGTGTCCATATCAGACCTCACGAAAGAGGCATCGAGCAGTGAAAACCATCCGATTTCCCCGCCGCGCCGTCCTGTTGGGCGGGTTGGCAGCGTTCTTGTCCGGCTGTGCCAGCAAGTTCCGCAGCTATGGCGGACCCGAGGTGACCCGTGTTCGGCTCTACAAGGGGCAGCGCTCGCTTGTTCTGGACGGAGTTGATCGCGTATTGCAAACCTATCCGGTCGGACTGGGTTTCGCGCCCGAGGGTCACAAGCAATTCGAGGGAGACGGTCGGACCCCGGAGGGCACCTACATAGTAGATAAGCGCAACCCCGACAGCACCTACCATCTTTCGATTGGCATCTCTTATCCGAATGAGGCCGACATCGCTTTTGCCGAGGCGCAGGGCCGATCCCCCGGGGGCGACATCTTCATCCATGGTGGTCCACGACCCGGCATCGACCCAACGGACGTCCGCGACTGGACAGCTGGCTGCATCGCGGTCACAGATCGGCAGATCGAGGACATCTATGCAATGGTGAAGGACGGAACACCTATCCACATCTTTGCATGACGGTGTTTCTCATGCGGAGGTGGCGCGCCGTCGCATTGGTCGCCATTGCCCAGCTCCACGAAGCCAAGATGAGCGCCAGCAGCATCCAGTCCCCGAAGCTCGCGTAGAGTGTCGGCGGTCGCGCGGAGGGCAGGCTAGCGTCGATGATGCCCGTTTCGCTGGTATCGAGCCGCGCAACGATCTCTCCGCTCGTGTCGATGACCGCAGAGATGCCCGTATTCGCGGCTCGAATGACAGGAAGGCCTTCCTCTACGGCGCGCATACGTGCGGAAGCCAGATGCTGCTCAGGTCCGATGCTGGTGCCAAACCAGGCGTCGTTGGTTGCGTTGAAGATCCAGTCTGGCCTGAACAGGTCGTCGACCACATGGCTTGGGAAGATGATCTCATAGCAGATCGCCACGGCGACCAGCGGCACACCCGGAAGCGCAAGCGTTCGCGGGCCCGGTCCGGGCGTAAAATCGCCCAGACCCGCCGTGAGCCGCTCGATGGGCAACCAGCCACGGAATGGCACATATTCGCCGAAGGGTACGAGATGGTGTTTCGCGTATCCGGTCAGGATTCTGCCGGTCGCGCCAAAAGCCTGGACCGTGTTGAAATATCGGGTGCCATCCTCGCTCGGTACACGGTCCGGCACACCGGTGAGCAGCACCCTGCCCTCTGTGAGCGCAGCGGCAATGCGATCCCGTGCCTCCGTATCCTCATCGAGGAAACCCGAAAAGGCGGTTTCCGGCCAGAGAAGCACGTCGAAATCGCCGGGCAGGGTTGAAAGCTCAAGATAGCGCGCGAATGTCGCCTCGCGGTTCTCGGGCGCCCATTTCTCCTCTTGTGGAATGTTGCCCTGGACAATGCGCAGGTCGACAGTGGGTGGCTGTTGTGCATCCGACTGGAGGCGAAGCGTGCCGACAGCCCACATCGTCGCGATGCCGGCCAGCGCCACGAGCGAGATGCTCAATCGTTGCCGCCCGGACGCCATGACAACAGCGCCGGGGAGCAACGCGACGAACACGGTGAGAAAGCTTAGCCCATAGCTTCCGACCCAGGCGGCGGTCTGGCGAAGGGCGGCATAGTCCACAAGTGCGTAACCGGCCAGGTTCCAGGGAAACCCTGTCAGAACGTGACCACGCAACCACTCGGCCACGGTCCAAGAGGTCGCGAACAGGAGGCAGTTCAAGAGACTGCCCATGGCTCCGCGCCGCGCGATTTCGGCGAAGAGCACGGCGGCAATGGCCGGGAAAATCGCGAGACCTGCGGACAATCCCGCGACCGCCGGGATCGCCATCGTCCCAAACCGCTCGGCCTCGACGTAGAAACTTTCCGCGATCCACGAAATCCCGAAACCGAACTGGCCAAGACCAAACGCCCAGCCGACGAGGAAAGCGCGCCCGAAGGAGAGATCGCGAAGACCGACAAACAACGCGGAATAGGCAATGGGAACAAGCAAGAGAAGCGAGAAAGGCGGGAAAGTCAGAACGGTCAGCGCCCCGGCGACGAAACCAATCGTCATCCGCGAAAGAAAACGGTGGCGCAGAGCGATGCGGTTCAGAATTTCCGGCTTCACGACTTGATCGAACGCCGCGCGCTGATCCATGGCGCGGCGAGCAAGAGCCCCACGCCACTGACGACAAATACATCGGCCAAGTTGAAGGCAGGCCAATGTGTTGTGCCAATGTAGAAATCGAGAAAGTCTGTTACAGCCCGATACCGCACACGATCGATGACATTGCCCAGGGCTCCGCCAATGATCGCGCCATAGGCAAGTGTTTCGACCGCATTTTCGGCGCGAAACAGCATAACCCCTAGCCAAACACAGATGGCAAGAGCGAGAGCGATTAGGCTCCACCACGGAGCGCCGCCCAGCATCCCGAAAGTCACGCCGTCATTACGATAAAAGACGAGGTTGAATCCCGGAAACACGGAAATCCCGACGCTTAAAGTGACGGCATTCGCAACGACAATGGCTTTGGTGATCTGATCGATCGCGAACGTAGCAAGCGCTGCAAATACGCCGATCATCGGAGATACTTTGTATGATGACATTGCCTCATCCCAACCAGACATCGAGAAACAGCATCAGAACGAGCCCGACAGCGAGACCGAGCGTTGCCCTGTTCTGATGGCCGCTGCGATGGGTTTCGGGGATGATTTCGTGGCTGATGACGTAGAGCATCGCTCCCGCGGCAAAGGCCAGACCCCATGGAAGCAGCGGTTCCGACAGTGTGATGATCCCGGCCCCGAGCAGGCCGCCAATCGGCTCGACCATGCCCGTCAGCGCCGCGATGCCCCAGGCGCGCAGCTTCGGATATCCCTCGCCCAGCAGAGATACAGCGACGGCCAATCCTTCGGGCGCATTCTGAAGCCCGATGCCGATGGCGAGCGGCAGACCGCCCCCCATACCTCCGGATCCGAAGCCGACCCCGACCGCGAGGCCTTCGGGGAAGTTGTGGATCGTGATCGCGATGATGAACAGCCAGACCCGCCGCAAAGACGCCGCTTCGGGCCCTTCGCGTCCCGTCTTGAAGTGCTCGTGCGGCAGCTTTTCGTTCATCAGCGCGACAGCCCCCATGCCCAGAAGGATCGAGACGCATACGATGGCCGCAGGCATCGCGCCGTTTTCGAACATTGGCTCTGCCGCATCCAATGCCGGGATGATCAGCGAAAAGAACGAGGCTGACAGCATGACACCGGCAGCGAAGCCGAGCGACAGATCGCGCGTGGCCCGGGACGGGATGCGCCCGAACAGCACGGGAGCTGCCCCGACTGCCGTAAGGGATCCGGCGGCGAGACTTCCGAGAAAGCCGAGCATTATCGGAGACAGATTTTCCATGGGCGAGCCAGATTATCCTTCGGCGTAGCTCGAAAAGACTTCCGTCGACCCGTCCTTGCGGATGAGGAAGACATCATAGGCCTCGCGGTCGTCTTCTGGCCCCATGCCGGGCGAGCCATAGGGCATCCCCGGAACGGCGAGGCCGACGGCGTCCGGGCGCTCCTCGAGAATGCGGCGGATGTCAGCGGCCGGGACATGGCCTTCGATCACGTAGCCATCAATGAGCGCGGTGTGGCAGGAGACCATGCGCTGCGGCACGCCGTTGTCGAGCTTGAAGCGAACCAGCGACCCACCGAACATGTTCTCGCCCGTCGGCGCAAACCCGTTTTCTTCGAGATGGTTCATCCAAGACAGGCAACAGCCGCAACCGTTCGTCTTGCGGACCTCGATCGCCGTTGCCTCTGCGAGGACCTGGGCCGCCGGGAACAGGGCGAGGGTGATTGCCAGAGCTTGGGTCATGCGTTTCATGGGTCAGAGCCTTTCGGTTGTCGTTTCGGCAATCTCGCTGCCGAGGTTTTGATTCAGAAGCGCGCGCGCCTCGGCCAGACGCGAGAGCGCGGCGGTATCATCCGCTTCGCTCTCGGCTGCTTCGGCGAGCCGGTCGTCAGAGAGGGGGTCAGTCGGGCGCCCATCCACAAGGACTTCGTAGTGCAGGTTCGGACCTGTCGCCGTACCAGTCGCGCCGACGCGGCCGATCACATCTCCCGCCGCAACGCGTTGGCCTTGTGCCAGGTCTTCCGGCACGGCGCTCAGATGCGCATAGCGCGTCATGGTGTCGGAGCCGTGGGCGATTTCGACCACTCGACCATAGCCGCCCCGCCAGCCGATGAAACTGACCCGCCCCGGTGCCGTCGATTGAACCGGTGTCCCGCGTGCCGCTGCGAAATCGACGCCGGTGTGCATCCGGACGTTGCCAAAGACCGGATGCGTGCGGCGTCCGAACACCGAGCTGAGGCGCGCACCCTCGACCGGCTGTGCGAAGACGCGCAGCACCTCGCCATCGACGTAGATCGTCGCCTGACCGCTGCCGTCGTCCGGCCATACGATCTCGTAAAGCGAACCGCCGATCTCCAGTGCGGCGAAGGCGAGTTCGGGCTGTCCGATCCTGTCCTCGCCGACCCGCGCCTCACGCCAGAGAAGCCTTAGTGTCTCGCCACCGGCCAACTCGCGGCGAAAATCCACGGTCCCACCCAGCATCTGCGCAAGGTCCACGGAAAAACGGGCGGGTATGCCGGCTTCGTCGAGTGCCGCGAAGATCGAGCTGTCGATCACGGCTTTGCCGGCAAGGGTTACGATCTCCGGATCCGGAGCCACGACCTGCGTAGACAACTGCTCGCCGAAAACCACCTCGATCCGCACTCCGTCCTCGACGGCGAGTGAGACGGTGCGGGGGCTGCCGTCCACGGTCGAAGCGACAGTGACCGAGTGCCCCGGCCGCAGCCGTCGCAGATCGTATTCCGCGCCAAGCGCGAGGGCAACTTCGGCTCTGTCAGGTGCCGCAAGTCCAGCTTCGGACAGCAAGAAATCGAGCGTCTCGCCAGGTGCAATGTCGCGCGACCACGTCGACAGCGGTGGCTCGATCGCCCTTACCGGCCTGTCGGCAAACGCGACCTGCAGAAGGGGTAGGGGGCCGAGGTCGGGTGCATCCTCTGCCCATGCCGTCGCGGGCAGCGTCACGAGGATTTCAACGTTTCTAGGGGCTTCAGGACCTTGGGGCATCCAGCTACCTGCCTTGGCAAGTTCCGGCGGCACGGGTTCTTTCGGCATGAAATCAGAGATGGCGATAGCCGCTCCCAAAACCGTCCCCGCAATTGCGACACCCGCCGCCAAAGTTCTGAGCCTCATGTCGCCCCCTCCATTTCTTCTGCCAGCGCGCGGCGAATTTTCGGCACCGCGAATTCTCTGGGTTCGTGATAGTCGATCATGGTGACGAACCGCCCAGAGGCTGCGAACAGGAAGACGCTCGCGGTGTGGTTCATCGTGTAATCGCCGCTTTCCGTCGGCACCCGCACGTAGGTGGCGCGGAAGCCGTCCGCGACGCGCGCGATCTGCTCCTCCGGTCCCGTCCAGCCACGTATCCCAGGATGGAAGTAGCCGACATATTCGGCCATCGCCTCTACAGTGTCGCGCTCGGGATCGACCGTGATGAAAACCACGTTCATTTCTTCGGCCTCGTCTCCCAGATCGTCGAGCCATCCCGAAATGTCCGAGAGCGTGGTCGGGCAGACATCGGGACAGTAGGTGAAGCCGAAGAACGCCATCGTCGGGCGACCGATCAGGGTTTCTGGCCCGACCGCGTTGCCCTCATGATCCGTCAGACGGAAATCCATCTCGGTCAGGGCCACAGGCCGCTGCCCGACAGGCTCGGCTCCACCGGGTCCATCGACCTGCCACCAACCGACGAAGAGCATCAGGGCGACCGCCCCGACACCAGCCGCGCCGTACCCCAGGATCGCCCGTCGCCGCATCAGTCCTCTGGCCCCCGCGCGGCGATTCCGAGGATCGGCACCTCGACCGTCACTTCGCCTCCGTCTTCGAAAAGCAGGGTCAGCGGAAAGGTGTCCCCTTCCGTCATCGGTTCTTGTAGCCGCATCAGCATTGCGTGCAGGCCCCCCGGCTCGAGCGCGACGCTCTCGCCCGGGGCGATCGCGATCTCCCCCGCCGGGCTCATGGAACTCACACCTTCGGCATTTGTCTTCGTCTCGTGAATTTCGGGCATCATCGCGAGCGGTGTTGTAAGGCCGATCAGCGTCACTGGCTCGTCGCCAGTGTTGCGGATCGTCATGTAAGCGGCCCCGGGACGGTTCATCCCGATGGAGGCGCGGGACCACGCGTTCTCGACGACAACATCCTCGGGTCCGGCCAGCGCGGGCGCTGAGAACCCTCCAAGGGTCAAAAGCGCCGCCAGTGTGCTGGTCAAAATATACTTTTTCATCGTTCTGATCCTGCCCTTTCCATTCAGCTTTGCGCGGCAGCGACTTCGGCAGCCACCAGACGACGCAATTCTGCCTCTCCGAATGGATCGAGCGGCATGCCGTTCACGAAGAATGTGGGCGTCTGGCGAATTCCCACGGTCTCGACGTCAGCACGATCCTGGTTCAGGATCGCCACGACATCGGGTGCCAGCATTTGCGTGCGCGCGGCCTCGGCATCGAGTCCGGCCGTGGCGGCGATCTGAAGGATCAGGCCAGGCGCCGGGGCACCGTGCGACGCCCATCTCGGCTGTTCCCGCAGAACGGCCTCGAGCACCGGCACGTAAACGTCCTGCATGCGCGCCGCCTCGAGCACGCGGATCGCTTCCTCGGATGCCTCGCCGTGGAAGGGCGTGTAGCGGATCACGACGCGGACAGCATCCCCATGCTCAGCCATGATGTCCTTCACGATGGGATGAAAGGCGCGACAGGCCTCGCAGGCCGGATCGAAGAATTCGACGATCGTGACGGGCGCCTCCGCAGGCCCGAGGATGGGCGAGTAGGGGCGGATCATCGCGTCCGCAAGTTCCGGCACAACGGGCGCCGCTTCGGCCACCGGGCCGGGGCGGGTCGCAATCCAGGTGGCTCCACCGAAACCGGCGACGCCGAGGGCGAGAACGGACAGGATCAGGCCGCGTCGGTTCATGTTCGTGTGTCCTTCAGTGAAAGGGCCGACAGCGCCCCGATCAGCGCGAAGGCGGCGAGCGCCATCAGCGGGATAGGGATGCCGAAGACCAGTTGGTTGTCATCGGTGCAAGAGGGGCCAGTGGCCGTGCAGGGCTGGATGCGTTCGGGAACAAGACCGACGTACAGCCCCATGTGCCAGAGGGCGATTGCGCCGCCGCCAAGCGCCAATGCGATGCCGTAACGCCCCACGCGGCCGTCCCGACACCAAAGGCCCAGCCCGAGGATAATGGCCAAGGGGAACATGAAGGCGCGCTGGAACCAGCACAGCACACAGGGCGTCTGCCCCAGCACCTCGCCGATAAAAAGCACGGCAAGTGAGGCAACGAGCGCGATGATCCACGCCAGCCCGAGGGCTGTTTCTCCGGACATACGGTTCATGTCGGTCAGATCCTCTCTTCCAGATCGGCGAGGATCTCTTCGGCGGAGGTGCCGTAGGGCCAGGAGTCGGCAAAGCCTGCCTCGGGGTCGAAGAGGAACAGATGCGACGTGTGGCCCATGGTGTACCCATCCGGCGCTGCGGCCTCTTCGACGCGCTCAAAGAAGATTGGAAATGTCTCGGACGTGGCGGCGATCTGTTCCGGCGTGCCCGTCCGCCCGATGATGCCCGCATCGAACAGCGGGACGTATTCGGCGAGTGCTGGGGGCGTGTCTCGTTCAGGGTCGATTGTTATGAAAATCGGCTGGACCTTGGCGGCATCGTCGCCCAGACCGTCCATCACCGCCGCGACCTCAGATAGGGTCGTCGGGCAGACGTCGGGGCAGTTGGTAAACCCGAAAAAAACCAGCATCCAGCGCCCCGCAAAGTCCTCCTCGGTTTGAACCATACCCTGGTGGTCCGTCAGTTCGAACTCAGCGAAAAAAGGCGGCTCGGCGTCGGTTCGGGCGCTATCGGCACGATAATCGGACCATAGCAAAAGCCATACGAAGGCAAGCGCTGCCACGCCTGCCAAAACCCAAAGAAACTTCTGTGCCGATCTAAGGGACAATCCTGTTCGCCTGTTTTTGATTCTTATTGCATGTGCGGATACATCCTCTAGCCGCTAGAGGTTCAAGAACGAAATCATGGTATAGCTTGAACTCACGCGTCTGTGAATCCGACACTTGTTTATTCCGACGGCAAAACCTACACAAACTGTATCTTTTTCATGGAGGCGAAAATGCTCACGATCGGTACTCTGTCAAAGAAGACTGGCACAAAAGTGCAGACCATCCGGTACTACGAACAGATCGGACTCATGCCCGAACCTGGCAGGACCGAAGGCGGACAGAGGCGCTACGACAATGCACAGCTCGATCGACTGTCCTTCATCCGCCACTCGCGGCAACTCGGTTTCTCGCTCGATGCGATCCGCGAGCTGCTCGACCTCAGCGACCATCCCAACCGGCCCTGCCACGAGGCCGATGCCATCGCGCGTCGCCAGCTCAAACAGGTGGAGCAGCGCATGGCGCGCCTGAAGGCGCTGCGCACGGAACTGAAACGCATGGTTCACGAATGCAGCGGCGGGCGGACGGGAGATTGCAAGGTGCTTGAGGTGTTGCGGGACCATTCGGAATGCTTGACCGAGCACGAGGAAATCGGGGTCTGAAGGAATTCAGCCAACATTCCGGCTGGAACGCAGATCAGCCGCAGAAGTTAATGTGTTGCACAACACAAGCTGGAACCACAAAATGGCCGCTAGACAAGATTCAATGGAGAGACGGACGCTTTGGATCGTTCTGGCGCTCAATATCGGTTTGGCCGTGGCGTTTTTCGCAACAGGCGCCTTCGGCGATTCAAGTGCTCTGATCGCCAACGGGCTCGATAACCTCTCCGACAGCTTCGTCTACGCGATCAGCCTTTTCGCTTTGTCCCGATCCGACAAATGGAAACGCGGGGCGGCGAACGTTTCCGGTGGGCTGCTGATCCTGTTCGCTGCAGGCATCCTCTACGATGCGTGGCGCCGCTACATCGGCGGGTCAGATCCGCTCGGGACGATCATGATCGCCATGGCCCTGATTGCGGCGGCCATCAACGCAGTCTGCGTCTGGCTGCTCGCTAAGCTCAAAGATCCGGACGTCAACATCCGCGCGGCCAACACCTTCAGTTACAACGATTTCGCCGCGAACCTCGGAATCGTCGTGGCTGGCGGCCTCGTCGCCTGGCTGGGAACCAACTGGCCGGACCTCGTCGTCGGCGTGATTGTCGCCGGGATCGCGGCCTGGGGAGGTATCGACATTCTGCGCGACGCACACGGCGAACACCACAAAGCAGTTCATACGGGCAAATAGTTGCGGGAGATTCTTTCTGAAAGAAAGGATTGAAGCTACAGTGACTATAGCAATTAGTCTTGTTCCAAGACGATTCGAGGAGCGACCCGTTGCAGATGACCGACCCCCTACTTGTACCCACCAAACTACTGGATTTTGATGCCGCGCCTCTTGCGCATCTAATTGAGAACCGCAGCTGGCGCGGCTTATCCGAATACGATCGGATCGGAGCTGCCTATGATTTCGTTCGGAATGAAATCGCGTTCGGATACAATCGAGCTGACGACATCCCCGCATCCGAAGTGCTTTCCGACGGCTACGGGCAGTGCAATACCAAAGGCACGCTCTTGATGGCGCTGCTGCGTGGTGTTGGCATTCGTTGCCGGTTGCATGGCTTCACGATCCACAAAGGCTTGCAGCGCGGTGTTGTCCCTGAGCTTGTGTATCCGCTTGCTCCGCAGGAAATTCTCCACTCATGGGTCGAGATCGAATTTCAAGGTGCCTGGATCAACCTTGAAGGCTTCATCCTGGATGACGCTTTCCTCAAAGTCCTGCAAACGTCTTTCTCGGACACGGACAGTCTCTGCGGTTATGGCGCGGGCACGGATTGCCTTGGCGCGCCTCCCGTCGCCTGGAACGGAGAAGATACCTACATTCAGAAAACCGGCATCGTGCAGGATTTCGGCGTGTTTGATACGCCGGACGCCTTCTATTTGTCCCATGAGCAATACTTTGGATGGCTGCGTGGTGCCCTTTACCGTCATATCATACGCCACTGGATGAATGCGCGCGTTCGTGGTTTCCGCAGCGACCGCCTCAAGACTGACCGACGCGCGACACACGCGCATGAGGAGCCTGCCAATGCCACATGACCACGGGCACGCGCATATCGATCCGGATTCTGGCGATCGGCGGGTTGCCATCGCGATCTGGGCGAACGGGCTTCTTACCGTTGCGCAAATCGTCGGGGGCATATTGTCGGGCAGCCTGGCACTGATCGCCGATGCGCTGCACAACTTTTCCGATATGGCCTCGCTTGTCATTGCCTTCGCCGCACGCAAGATCGCGCGCCGCCCAGCCGATGAGCGCATGACCTTCGGCTATGGTCGGGTCGAAATCGTCGCAGCCCTGGTTAACTACACCACCCTGATTTTGATCGGCTTCTACCTGATCTACGAAGGTGGCATGCGCATGATTGATCCACCCGAAGTCATGGGTTGGACCGTCGTCATTCTCGGTGGAATTGCGCTTGTGGTCGACACGCTGACCGCAATGCTGACCTATTCGATGCAGAAGGGCAGCGTGAACATCCGCGCGCTTTTCCTGCATAACCTGTCGGACGCGCTTGCTTCGGTCGCGGTTATCGTCGCTGGGTCGCTGATCATCCTTTACGACATGCGTTGGGTCGATCCTGCCATCACCATCGGCATCGCGATCTACATCCTGTATCTGTCTTTCACTGAAATAGGCGGCCCAATCCGAACCCTGATGCTCGGGAGCCCGCCGGACATCGACAACGAGGCCGTCGTCGAAGCGATGCGGAAAGTCGAAGGCGTCGCCGACGTCCACCACGTCCATCTCTGGCAAATGCAAGAGCACGAGGCTGCGCTCGACTGCCATGTCGTCGTGGCAGCCGAGGGGTGGTCGAAGATTGAAGAGATCAAGAGCGCGATCAAGAAGCGGCTGAAGGGAGAATTCGGCATCAGCCATTCCAGCCTCGAATTCGAGCACGAGGATCGCGCTCATCAAAACGCCGATCTCTATGGTCACGGTAATTCGAGAGATGGGGAGGAAACTCATACTCACGAAAAAAGCTGACCGAGCATGAGGACATCATTACCTCATTTGCGACGGCAAGTTGACATCGACCAACGTCAAGTGGACTGATGAACCTTTGCATGAGCAACTGGCTGCGAAGGGCAGTAACGAAGGTCTGAGGCGGATACACTACAGGGGTATCACGTCCAAGTTACAGAATGTCACTTGACCTCCCCTTGCTGGAAGGTTGTAGCAGTAACTGTATGACCTGCGTTTTTCGCCTTGTTTTGATTCTCATGCTGACCTTCGGTGCAGTGACTGCGCCGGATATGTCGTCGGCCAGTATGTCAATCACGGCTATGGCGCAGATGGAACCCACCGAAAGCGCGGATGGCCGTTGCGGCGGGTGCGATCCCACCGGATTTGCTGAGGGCACTGCCTGTGAAGGTGGGTGTCCTGTTCCTTGCGGCTCCAGCGGTACTTCTGGCCTCCTTGCCAAGATGCCGTCAGCGCGGCTCACGAGGCCTTTTGGTACTGCCGTCCGGGGTGCCGAACCTCTGATCTCACTCGGCACGAATCCGTCGCTTGATCCATTCCCTCCCAAACTGCCTGTCTGAACCTGAAACCGGCCTCGCCTGCTGCGAGGCCTGATTGTTGCCTTGGCCGAAGCTGGCTGAGTGCGACCCTTTCAGATCAAGGCAGTTGCGATGATTCTCCACAGACCGATTTCACGAAGGCACGTGCTTCGCACAGGTGCCGCATTCACAGCCCTATCCGCTCTATCACCTGCACGAATGGCAATGGCCGATCCAACTGGTGACCCATTCGTCCTACGCGCGGCATCCGGACAGGCCGCCCTGCGCCCGTCACCATACGGCCCGACTAATGTCTGGAGCTATAACGGGTCCGTCCCCGGTCCTGAAATCAGGGTCCGGCAGGGCGACCGATTGCTGGTTTTGGCTCAGAATGGGTTAGATGAAGGGACCACAATCCACTGGCATGGCATCCGCACGCCCAATGCGATGGACGGAGTGCCGTTCCTCACGCAGGACCCGATCCCGGTTAATGGCGATTTCCTGTACGAATTCGATGCACTGGATGCGGGCACGTTCTGGTATCACCCGCACCAGCGCAGTTCGGAACAGGTCGGACGTGGACTCTACGGGCCGCTGATCGTCGAGGAGGTGGACCCGATCCGCGTGGATCGTGACCTGACCTGGATGCTGGACGACTGGCGCATGACGCGGGCGGGGCAGTTGTCGGATGACTTCGGCAACCGCCATGACGCGATGCACGGCGGTCGTATTGGCAATTCCGTGACCATCAACGGTGAGATCCCCGAACGGATCTCGGTGCAATCCGGTGAGCGCATCCGCTTGCGGCTAATCAACGCGGCGAACGCGCGGATATTCGGGCTGGATTTTGGAGATTTTGAACCAGTCGTGGTCGCGCTGGACGGTCAAACCGTGACGCCCCATGCCCCTGACGGCGGGGTCGTGGTGATCGGCCCGGCGATGCGTGTCGATCTGGTAATCGACATGACCGGCAAACCCGGAGAGGCCGTCACGGTCACCGATGTCTTCTACGAAGGCCTCGAATACCGTCTGGTCGATCTCGTCTACGGGCCTGACAGGCTGCGGGACAGTGTGCCGGATTGGTCGATGGACCTGCCGCCCAACCCGCTGGCCGAACCGGACATGGCGTCGGCCGCGCGGCACCAGATCGTCTTCAATGGCGGAATGATGGGGCAGATGATGATGGGTGGCGACATGGGGTCGATGATGGATCAGATGCGCGAGGGCAACATGTGGTTCATCAACGGCGAAGCCGCGACGGGGCATATGATGGATCCCTTGCTCGTCCTGCCGCAGGGCACGTCGCACGTGTTCGAGATGGATAATCGCACCGCTTGGCACCATCCGATCCATTTTCATGGGCATTCGTTCCGTGTGATCGCGCGCAACGGGCAACCGACACAATATCGGGAGTGGCAGGACACCGTCCTGATGGCACCCGAAGAACGGGTCGAGATCGCCTTCGTGGCGGACAACCCCGGCGACTGGATGTTCCACTGCCACATCCTGGAACACCAGGCGGCGGGCATGATGGGCGTCATCCGCGTCGATCCCGGCACGACCAAAACCTGAAATCTCACAAACCAATGACCACAAAAAGGAACGAACCGATGGAAAAGATACTTGGATTTGCCAGCCTCGGCACAGCTGGAGTCGCCGCCGTCCTTGCGATGAGCCTGCATGCAGCCCCAGCCTCAGCGCAGGAGGCCACGCTCTACAAGAACCCGCAATGCGGATGCTGCGAAAGCTACGCGGATTATCTGCGCGAGAACGGTTTCACGGTGGAGGTGAAGCCGACCCACGATCTGGCGCAGATCAGCCGCGATGCGGGCATCCCGGATGACTTCCAAGGCTGCCATACAGGCTTTTTGGACGATTACGTCATCAGCGGCCACGTGCCGATTGATGTCGTCAACAGGCTGCTGGAAGAGCGCCCGGAAATTGCCGGCGTGACTCTTCCCGGCATGCCATTGGGGTCGCCGGGTATGGGCGGCGCGAAACAGGAGCCCTTCAAGATTTACACCGTCGAGGAAGGTGTGAGCCCGACCGTATATTCGGTCGAATGATCAATCGCGCGGTCTGGTGCGAACCCGTGCCAGACCGGTTTCAAGGGAAAACAAAGGATGGAATGCATGATGATGGACGGTGGAATGATGGGCGGCGGCATGATGATTGCGATGGGCCTCGTCTGGTTGCTGATCGTGGGTGTGCTGGTGCTCGCGGCGATCGCCTTGGTCAAATACATCCGCTCGGACAGCGGAAAATAGAAATGTGCCAGAATGCGGATTGAGGGTGCCAGCAGCGGCGATAGCCTGTTGTCGATGGGGTTGGTCTGGGCGCTTTGCGTCCTGCTTGTCCTGTCGTCGCTCGCGGCACTAATCGTCCTCTGTAGGTGGCTCGTAACAAGAAGGCGGAAACTTAGTGAAAAACACGATTAGGCTCTCGGCTGTCCTGCTCGCCACGACGGTTTTGCCCGTAGCGGCGCAGAGCGACGTGCTCATGGGCGAGCGCCTTTATCAAGAGAATTGTGCCAGTTGCCATGGGGCAAACCTGGAGGGGCAATCAGATTGGCGCACACGATTGCCGAACGGCAGGTTGCCTGCCCCGCCGCACGACGCCTCCGGCCATACCTGGCATCACCCCGACCGCGTATTGCTCGACATCGTGAAACGCGGACCGGCGGCGATTGTCGGGAACGGGTACGAAAGCGACATGCCCGGATATGAGGATGTGCTGACAGACGATGAGATCACGGCGATCATTGACTACATCAAGAGCACATGGCCTAACCGGATCCGCGCGTCGCAGGAAAGCCGATCCCTTGCCGATGAGCAGGCGCAGCCATGACGGAAGAGGTCGAGGGAAATGCCGACCCTGTGTCGCGACGCAGTATCTCCGGGTTCGTGCTGGTTCCGCTGATAGCTTTTGCCCTCATGGTCCTGTTCGGTTGGGGGCTTTTCAGGGGTGGCGACGACTTGCCGTCGGCACTTCTCGGCAAACCCGTGCCCGACTTCGCGCTGCCCCCGGTGCTCGGCCGAGAAGAAGGTCTTTCGACGCAGGACCTGATCGGACACGTGTCACTGGTGAACGTCTTCGCCTCGTGGTGTGTGCCCTGCCGTGCCGAACACCCGTTGTTCATGGAGTTGAGTGCAACCGGTGAGGTGCCGCTCTACGGAATCAACTACAAGGACCCGCCCGATCAGGCGCGCGCCTGGCTCGACGAGTTGGGTGATCCCTACGCGCGCATCGGGGCCGACATCAACGGACGCGCCGGTATCGAATGGAGCGTCTATGGCGTGCCCGAAACCTACGTCATCGCGCCCGACGGCACCATCGCCTACCGCCATGTTGGTCCGATCACACGAGCAATCCTGCAGGAAACGCTGCTGCCGATCGTCCGTGACCACAAAACCCAATCCGCCAAGGAGAAAACGCCATGAAAAATCTGAAACCGCCGCTGATCGCCTGGGCACTGTCCGTCGGCGCGGCTTTCGCGACACCGCAAGGGTTTGCACTTCACGACACCCCGCAGCCTGTCGCCAATGTGCGCTACGAGAAAGATGACGGCAGCCGCGGAGACATGGAAGATTTTCGCGGCAAAGTGATCCTCGTGAATGTCTGGGCAACCTGGTGCGTCCCCTGCCGCGAAGAGATGCCGACGCTCGATGCGCTTCAGGCGGAACTTGGCGGCGACGACTTCGAAGTGGTTGCCCTTTCCATCGACCGGGCCGGATCACAAATCGTTCGGCGTTTCTACGACGAGATCGGTGTCACCAATCTCAATATGTATGTCGACCAGACCATGCTTTCGATAACCGCGCTGCGCACCGTTGGCCTGCCGACGACGATCCTGATCGACGCGCAGGGGCGGGAGCTCGGGCGACTGGTCGGCCCGGCCGAATGGGATGATCCCGAGATGGTGTCCTTTTTGCGAAGCTTTATTGAATGAATCCCAGCAAAAGTCCACTGCTCACCCTTGACCTTCCAGTTACTGGAATGACTAGCTTTTAATCATCGAAAGGACTTTCCGGATGACCGAAATATCACCTTCCAACATTGCGGGTGCCGCCAACATCGAAAGCGCAGGAAATTGGCCCCGGTGGTTGACGCGCAGACGATTGCTGTTCGTCGGTGCGGCAACCGTGATGGGGGGCGGCATGGCCCTGAACTGGGGATGGCTCACCGCGATCGGGCTCGCGCCTGTTCTGGTCTCGCTGGCCCCCTGTGCCGCGATGTGCGGCCTGGGTCTGTGCATGAAGGGCGGGTCTGGAAAGGGATGCTCCAACTCGCCGGACGGGGCGTCTCCCGACTGAGTTCTTTCGATAACCACACGATCAACCCAAGGAGAAAACCATGAGAAAAACACTTACAACTTTCGTCGTTGCGACGGCCCTTACCGCAAGTGCATTTGCCGTCAGCGCCCAGGAACAGACCACGCCGGAAACGGGCGAAATGATGCAGAATGAGGGGGCCATGCAAGGCGGCATGATGGACGGCGACATGATGGGCATGATGAAGATGATGGCCGAAATGAAACCCATGATGGAAGCCTGCACCGAGATGATGGCGTCCATGACCGAGAATATGGACGGCGGCATGATGCCGTCGGAAAAGTCTGACGGCTAGATTTGCCCAAATGCCTGTCGGTCAACGGATCGGCAGGCATTTATTGTAAGGATACAAGAATTGACAGCACTGACACGGCGCGCCGCTTTAGCGATACTCGCGGCCACGATTTCGTCTCCGGCCTTCGCCAATCATCCGGGGGAAAACCTGGATGCGCGCATGTTCGAGATGGAGCCCTACTTCCAGGCCATCGATGCAGCGCAGGCTCCGAGTTTCGAATTGCAGGATCCCGAGGGGAATCCTGTGCGCCTGTCGGATTTCAGCGACAAGGTGATCATCCTGCACTTCATCTACGCCAATTGCCCGGATATCTGCCCGCTCCACTCCGAAAAGATCGCGGCCATACAGACTTCGATCAACGACGGGCCGATGAAGGAGCTTGTGCAGTTCATCTCGATCACCACCGATCCGGTGAATGACACGCCGGACGTGCTGCGCGATTACGTGGATCGGCATGGACTCGATCCGAGCAACTGGGTCATTTTGACCAAGCAGCCTGATCAATCTGATGACGCAACGCGCCTTCTGGCGCGGGAATATGGGCTGGAGTTCACGATGACCGCCGACAGCGACATGATGATGCACGGAGCGGTCACCCATGTCGTGGATATCGGCGGGCGGTTCGCTGCAAAATTTCATGGCATGGAATTCAAGAACGTGAACCTCATCCTCTATGTCAGCGAGTTGATCAACAACGCACAGCATCGACGCCGGGAGCCCAGCTGGTGGGACCGGCTGACAGGTGTGTCTCAATGAGTGTCTTTGCGACTGGCGTCAGGCTGTCCTCGACAGACGGAATTTCCCTGACAGCTCTGCGTCGGTATTTTTCGGTGATCATCCCGGCCAATCTGATCTGGGAGTTCGCGCATATGCCGCTCTACACGATATGGAACGAGGGCACCTGGGGTGAGATTGTCTTCGCAGCCGTCCATTGCACGGGTGGTGATATCCTGATCGCCATGAGCGCGCTGATGCTTGCCCTCATGCTGTCGGGCCGGGGCTGGCCCCTAGTCGCCTCCACGCGGCGGTCTGTGACCGTCCTGACGGTGGTGTTTGGACTGGGATACACGCTGTTCAGCGAATGGCTCAACATCGTGATCCGCGCGGCCTGGGCCTATTCGGACCTGATGCCGATCATTCCGGTCCTCGATGCGGGCCTGTCACCTGTTTTGCAATGGATCGTGGTCCCGCTGGTCGCGTTCTGGTGGGCCGTGTGGTCCTTCAACACTAAGCGAGAAACATGATGGATATTTCCGGCATCGGCATTTTCGCGGCCTTCCTTGCGGGTGCCATTTCGTTCCTGTCGCCTTGTGTACTGCCACTGGTGCCCGGCTACGTTTCGTACATTGCGGGGCAGCCGGACCTGCGTACGACGCGGTCGGTTGGTCTGCGGGCACGTGCCGGGGCGCTCGGATTGAGTGCCTGCTTCGTGCTGGGCTTTTCGACGGTCTTCGTCGCCCTCGGGGCCGGGGCCAGCGCGCTCGGGTCGCTGCTGCTGACATGGCGCACTGAGCTGAATTATTTCGGTGGCGGGATCATCATTCTGTTCGGACTGTTCATGGTGGGTATCTTTCGTCTGGATGCGTTCTCGCGCGATACCCGTTTCAATCTCGACATTCCCGGCGGTCGCCCGTTTGGGGCCTACGTGCTGGGACTGGCCTTCGCCTTTGGCTGGACACCTTGCATCGGACCGATCCTCGGCGCGATCCTGACACTCAGTTCGACCTCCGGCGGCATGTCGGACGGCATCTGGCTGCTGTCGATCTATTCCGCTGGTCTGGGGGTGCCTTTCATGCTGGCTGCGCTGTTCACCGACGCCATCGCCGCGCGGGTAAGGCAGATCGGCAAGGCCGGTCGCTGGCTCTACAAGGGCGCGGGTGTTGCCATGATCATCATGGGAGTTGCCATCATGACCGGGCAACTGTCACGGTTTGCATATTGGCTGCTGGGGACGTTTCCCTTTCTCGCGACAATCGGCTGACGAACTTCGAACCAGCTCTTGGCGCGATGGCTGGTAAGTGGGGATCATCTCCACCAGTCAAAAAGGTCGTACACGCCGCGCCTCTGTAGAGGTCGCGGGGCCGTCAACCGATCAGGTAGACCCGGATCGGCATCCAGATACCCATGACCATCATCATCAGGTTCTCGGTGAGCGAGACGAACCCTAGTGGCACGTTGCTGTCTCCCCCGACGCAGGCGCATTTCAACTCGCGCCTTTCGATGTACACGGCCTTGAAGACCGAAACCGCGCCGACGGTGCCGATGAACAAGGCCACGGGTGCCGACAGCCAGGTGAGCGCCCCGGCGACCATGAGGATACCGGCGAAGGCCTCTCCGAAGGGATAGAGATAGCCGTAGCGCACCCAGCGGCGCGCCAGCAGGTCGTAATTCAGGAACATGGTCGAAAAGCTCTCGACATCCTGAAGCTTCTGCACTGCAAGCAAGCACATCGAGATCGAGACGAACCATTCCAGCGCGCGCAGGCTGAGGATGGTTCCAAAGCTGTACCATGACAGGCCGAGCGCCATCAGAAACGCGACGGCAAAGATCGCGATCACCGGCCGATAGGAGGTGTCCGAGCGCTCACTTTCCGGCGCGTCGAGGCCGAAATGGACCCGCAGATCGTCGTAGCCGCCAATCCGCTTGTCGCCGATCCAGGTCTGCGGCGTGGTCTCGACCCCGTGCTTTTCCATGAAGGCATCGGTTTCCTCACGTGTCGTCAGGTGATGATCCTCGACCTCGTACCCTTCCCGTTCGAGCAGGTCTTTGGACTTGAGACCATAAGGGCAAAGATGATCCTGCATGACCATCCGGTAGAGTTGGGCTGATTTCGATGCGTCTTTCGGCATGGTGTTTCCTCCAGTTTCTGGTTCAGGCACCGCAACCGTAATATCCGCGATACCCTGCACGCAGACCGGACCCAAGTTCGAGAACGAGATCGGCGTCCTGCATTTCGCCACTATTTGCGTCCAATGTGCCGGTTCCGCTCGGCGCGCTCAACGCCACTGTCATGCCTTCCGTGCCCCAAGTGCTTCCGGCGTCACCAGCCTCCAGCCGCACCAGATCGCCGCTGATCTTGGCGAGAGCTACACTCCCACCGTCGATGCGGCCCACCGCAAGCGCAGGCCTGCTTGTGGTGGTGTAGGTGAAAGTGCACGCCGCGCCGCCGGGAAACATCTGCGCAATGTCCTCCGTAGTAAGAAATTCGAGGTCGAGAATGGCGACTTCCGGGGTTGATAGCGCCTCGTCAAGGCTCATGATCTGCGTCGGTCCGCTTTCTGACTGTGCCGGACTGTCACCGTTGGCGTCGATATCGTTCACCAGATAACGCATCTCGGCGATTTCCTTGTCCTGCGCATAGATGATCTCATCCGCCAGCTTGCGCACGCGCGGGTCCGAGATGTCGGCGCGGCTGGAGGTCATGATCGCGATCGAGTGGTGCGGGATCATTGCCCGCATGTAGCTGGTGTCGCCCACCGTCACTTGGCTGCGGACCAGCCAAAGCGAGGCGGCAAAGACCACAGCGGCACCGATGAAGATGGCTGCGTTAGCCGTCTTGCTGGAATACATCGACAGCATGAAGCCCAGCATGATGATTGCCATGGTGGCACCCATCAGGAGAGCCATGTAGGCCCGCGTTTCCGACCAGAACACATGCGTCCAGAGGTAGGTATTGAGATACATCAGACCGAACATGACGACGGTAGATGTGGCGATCATCGCGAAAAAGCGGCCATATGACATGAAGTTGTCCTCTCTCGAAATCGTGAAGTCTAGAGGTGGAACAACTTTCCCGCGCTGGAATGTTCCGAAATAGCTGCAGCCAGTCGCACCTTATGGGTGGCGCGGCCCGCTGGGGGACAGATCGAAGCCCGCTTAATCCGCTGCCCTTGCGGTCCGGGTCTTACCCTCTTCCATCGCCAGATCTGCGAGAATCGGGCAATCAGGCCTGTGATCGCCAGCGCAGGCATCGACAAGGTGCGACAACGTCGCGCGCATCTCGGTCAGTTCTGCGATTTTCCGGTCGATCCGGTCGAGGTGTTCCTCGGCGATCTGCTTGACCTCCGCGCTGGCGCGGTCGGTATCGGCATAGAGTTTCAGCAGGCTCCGGCAGTCCTCGATGGTGAAGCCAAGCGCACGCGCTCGCCCAAGAAACGCCAGCTTGTGGACGTCGCTCTGCCGAAAGCTGCGATAACCGTTCGCGCTGCGCAGCGGCTCGACCAGCCCGATGTCCTCGTAGTAGCGGATGGTCTTCGCAGGAAGGCCGGACAGGTCGGCCACGTCTCCGATATTCATGATCGTTTTCTCCTTGTTTCATTCTGCCGGGAGGGGGGACATGCGGGGGGCAGTCGCGGCCTTCGCCGCGTCGTCCATCGCCGGGTGGACACGGCGCAGGCGCAGCGCGTTCGTCAGTACGAAGACCGAGCTGAGCGCCATTGCCCCAGCCGCCAGCACCGGCGACAGCAGCAGGCCCGACACCGGGTAGAGCAGCCCCGCCGCCACCGGAATGAGGGCTACGTTATAGCCGAAGGCCCAGAACAGGTTCTGGCGGATGTTGCGCATCGTACGCCGCGACACTTCCAGCGCGTTGACCACGCCGCGCAAATCGCCCGACATCAGCACCACGTCGGCCGATTCGATGGCGACGTCGGTGCCGGTGCCGATGGCGATGCCCACGTCCGCATGGGCAAGCGCGGGCGCATCGTTGATGCCGTCGCCGACAAAGGCGATTTGCTGGCCCGTGCCGCGCAGATCGTCCAATGCCGCGACCTTGCCATCCGGCAGCACACCCGCGATCACATGGTCGATGCCGGTCTCGCGCGCCATGGCTTCTGCCGTCTCGCGCTTGTCGCCGGTGATCATGGTGACTTTCAGGCCAAGATCGTGCAGCGCCCGGATGGCGGCCGCGCTGGATGGCTTCACCGGATCTGCCACGGCGATGACGGCGGCAACGCGTCCGTCGATGGCGGCGTAAAGCGCGGTGCGGCCCCGCTCGGCCAGGCGGCGCTCTTCGTCGACCAACGCGCCGATGTCCAGCCTTTCGCGAGCCATCAAACGGTCGGCGCCCACCAGTACGTCCCGGCCCGCGACTTCTGCCCGGACACCGTGGCCAGTGATGGACTTGAATTTCTGCGCGTCGTGCCGGGCAACGCCCTCGGCCTTCGCCGCCCGCAGGATGGCCTCGGCGAGGGGGTGTTCCGACCGCGCCTCGACCGCCGCGACCAGAGCCAGCACCTCGGCCCGTTCAAAGCCGTCGGCCAGCACCAGATCGGTCAGTTCGGGGCGTCCTTCGGTCACCGTGCCGGTCTTGTCCAGCGCGACCACATCGACGGTCGAAAGCTGTTGCAGGGCGTCGCCCTTGCGGAACAGCACACCCATTTCGGCGGCACGGCCGGTGCCGACCATGATCGACGTCGGCGTGGCCAGCCCCATCGCGCAGGGGCAGGCGATGATCAACACCGATACTCCGGCGACCAGCGCAAAGGACAAGGCGGGCGACGGTCCGACCAGCAGCCAGATCATCACCGTCAGCAGCGCCAGCGCCATGACAGCGGGCACAAACCACAGGGTGATCCGATCCACCAGACCCTGGATCGGCAACTTGGCACCCTGCGCCTCTTCGACCATACGGATGATTTGCGCCAGCGTCGTATCCGCTCCCACGCGTGTCGCACGGAACTGGAAGGCACCGGAACCGTTGACGGTCCCGCCGGTGACGGGATCGCCCAACGACTTGGCCACAGGCACCGGCTCGCCGGTGATCATGCTCTCATCGACGCGGGCGCTGCCTTCGGTCACTTCACCGTCCACGGCAATCCGCTCTCCGGGGCGCACGAGCAGGATGTCGCCCGCGGCGATGCGCTCGATGGCCACGTCCTCAGGCTCTCCGTCCACCAGCACGCGGGCGGTCTTGGCCTGAAGGCCCAGCAGCTTCTGGATCGCTGCGCCGGTGCGGCCCTTGGCGCGCGCCTCCAGCCACCGGCCCAGCAGGATTAGCACGACGATGACTGCCGCCGCCTCGAAATAGACGGCACGCGACCCTTCGGGCAGCAGCGCGGGCGCGAATAGCGCCACGAGAGAATAGAGATAGGCGGCAGAAGTGCCGACCGCGACAAGGCTGTTCATGTCCGGCGCACGCTTGAGCAGGGCTGGAAACCCGCGCGTGTAGAAGCTGCGCCCCGGCCAGAGCAGAACCACCGTGGTCAGGACGAACTGGATCAGCCAGCTTGCCCGATGGCCGATCGTGTCGCCGATCAGACCATGCATGCCGGGGATCAGGTGCGCGCCCATTTCCAGCAGAAACACAGGCAGGGCGAGGGCCGCCGCCAGCGCGGTCCTGCGAGCCAGCGTCCGCGCCTCTTCATCCTTGCGGGCACTCGTGTCTTCCGGCGCGCTGTCCGGCGGCAAGGTCGCGGGATAGCCTGCGTCACCCGCCGCCTTCAGCAGGTCCGCAACCGCAACCGAGCCTTCGAGATACGTTACCGTCGCAGTTTCCGATGCCAGATTGACGTTCACGTCCAGCACGCCCGGCACCGCCGCCAGCGCCTTGTCCACCCGCCCAACGCAGGACGCACAAGACATGGAGGCCACGTTCAGGCGAGTGCTCTGCTTACGGGCCGGATAGCCAATCTCTTCCAGCTTCTCGACGATGTCCGAGATGCGCTCCGGCCCGTCGATCTGCGCCTGGGCCGTCTCGCTGGCGAGGTTGACGCGAACGTCGCTGACACCCGGCAGGCCGGAAAGCCCACGCTCCACCCGCCCGACGCAAGAGGCGCAGGACATGTTTTGAAGGGAAATTCGGACGTTGTGCGGACCGGACATGGAAATCTCCTGATTCTGATCCTCCCTCACATAAGGGTTCCATTCACTGGAAGGTCAACAGGTGCATCGAGGAATTTTTTCGGGCATTGACCTTCCCATAGGGGAACGCCCTAGATAGCAGCAGCAAGAAGGAGATCGTGATGATCAGGTTCAGCGTGCCGGACATGAACTGCGGACATTGCACCGCGTCGATAGAGAAGGCCATTGTGACGATAGACCCACACGCGACTGTCACCTGTGACCTGACTGCGCGTTCCGTCGAGGTAGATAGCGCATTGGATGAAAGCGCTCTGAAGGCAGCGATTCACGATGCGGGCTACGGATCGCAAAGACTGAGTTAGTCCCGGCACTTCCAGTCATTACTGAAGTACTCACTACCATTTTCGCGTCTTCTGTCTGACTGGTGAACGTTGCTATGTATCTATTGCGCAACAGTTTTGAGCGCTCGCAGCGAGAATTCGCCTGCCTCGCTAGATTGTGCCAAACCTTCCCGCACTGTAAGCGTTGACTAATTTGTCAAAACGTCCAAGTTGCCGTTTATGAGAATGCGTGTCGCCACTTCGGTATGGGTGAAATTCCTCACTTGCTTCGCTTTTGCGTTGGCATTGGTTCTGTCTCCACCTTCTGCGGCACACGCGGCCTCGGGAATGCATGATGGTCAGCATTCTGGATCGATCAGCTCCCTTCTCAGCGAACCGACAGTTGGTCAGGGAACTGATATCCACGCCGACCACATGAAACACACGGCGACAGTTGACGTGGATGACATATCCTCCGACATGGGTGAAACAGAGCATCAATCAACTCAGTGTTGTAACGGAATATGCATTTCTGTCGTCATTCCAGACGCAGACTTGGTATTCCCGGATCCTATTGCTGCGAAAGAATATATGATCCTGAGCGGTCAGACGCATTCCGTCGAAACATCAGGGTTTCTGCGGCCCCCTCGATTCCTGATCTGAAACGGCGCCCAATCCGGGTGTGAGCCTTGCGCAGACTCTGCGTGAGACATCGTTCATCAATCAGGATACCTTCATGAAAATTCATCTACTTATGGGGGCTTCGGCCCTCGGGCTTGGCGCATGCGCCTATGAGCCTACCCCTTTGCCCTCCATTGCGACACAACAGGCTGTCGTCAACGCGACCGTTTCGTCTCCGATCAGCTATCAAGATCCATTGGCTGGCTACACCTATCGTGGTCCGACCGGCCCCCGTGATTGGCGGTCTGTCAATCAAGAGCAGACGGAGGGCAACTGATGCGGGTATCTAAGATTCCGCTGGTTCTTGGCTTTCCACTTTTCTTGGGTGCCTGCGCTACCGCAGTACCGGGAAGCTACACCGAACCGAAGGCCGGTTTTGCCAATGTGGCTAGCCAGATCACGCCAGCGATCGGCAAACGGACCGTGTTTGCGGAAACGCAGGCCGAAAACGAAGCTCTCAAGAAACAGGTGCACAGCATGGTGCATCAGAAGACGATCTCGGCCGATACGGCGGTTCAGGTTGCGCTGCTGAACAATAAGGGTCTGCAAGCGTCTTACGCCAATGTTGGCCTCTCGGCCGCTGAGGCCTGGCAGCAATCGACGCCGGAAAACCCGATCGTCTCAATTGGCGTCCTGGGAATCGGTGCGCCTGAGCTCGGTGCCTACAGGGCGATCGAAGGGCTGATCCGGTCGAACGTCCTCGATGCCACCACGCGCAAACAGCGCATGGCCATTGCTGATGCAAGCTTCCGGCAGGCTCAGCTCAATGCCGTGAACGACACACTTGCACTGGCCAATCAGACGCGAAAGGCATGGGTCGATGCAGTCGCCGCCTTCGAGGCAGTGAGCTATCTGCGGCGCGCGAAAGCGACCTCTGACGCCAGCTCGGAACTGGCTATGCGGTTGGGCGAGACCGGCGCACTCAACAAAGCTGGGCAGGCCCGCGAACAGGCATTCAATGCCGAACTGGCGGGGCAACTTGCACAGGCACGATTGAACGCCACTCGGTCCAAGGAGGCTTTGACCAGGTTGATGGGTCTCTGGGGCACCGAAGTCGATTACTATGTGCCAGATGCCCTTCCTGCACTGCCGCGTTCTGTCGGCCGTGTGACCGACATCGAGGCCAAGGCGCTCCGAAACCGGGTGGATCTGCGTGTTGCCAAACTTGGCCTGGAAGCGCAGGCCAAGGCGTTTGGGCTGACCGATCAGACCCGCATTGTCAGCGATCTTGAGTTCATTGCTGGGTTCGAGGCGGAGCGGGAGATTGAGGACGGAGAAACGGAAACCGTGACCACCCCTCAGGTGGAAGTGGAGTTCGCGATCCCGATCTACGACACCGGCAAGGCCCGGATGCGCAAGGCGGAATTGTCTTATCTTCAAGCGGCCAACGTGCTCGCTGAGAAGGCCGTGAACGTCCGGTCCGAAGCGCGCGGTGCTGAGACTTCCTATCATGCCGCCTATAAAATCGCGCGCCACTACCGCGACGTTCTGGTGCCGCTACGCACGACCGTCGAAGAAGAGGGTTTGCTGTCTTACAACGGCATGATCACCAACACTTTCGAGCTGCTGACTGATGTGCGCGAGAAACTTGGCGCATCCCTGGAAGCGGCAAACGCAAAACGCGAGTTCTACATGGCACAGGCCGATCTGACCGCTGCGATCTATGGCGGCGGCGAAGGCGGTGGTGGTGCTGGTGGAGAAGGCGCAACGCTTGCCGCCGGTGGCGGCGCAGGACACTGAAAGGAACTGACATGTTGAACAGACGTCAATTACTCGGAGCCGGCGCCGCAGGTGCAACGCTGGTCTCTTCAAAAGCCTGGGGTCAAACCCTGAACATGGGCCTGCCCGAAGCCGCGCAGATGGACAGTGCGGCAACGGCGATTACGGCGCGTCCATCGTCAGGGCCGGACTACACACCTGTGGTCACGCTGAACGGGTGGACCCTGCCGCACCGGATGAACAATGGGGTCAAGGAATTTCACCTCGTGGCCGAACCGGTAGAGCGCGAACTTGCAGACGGCATGATCGCGCATTTGTGGGGTTACAACGGCCAGTCCACCGGTCCAACGATCGAAGCAGTCGAAGGTGACCGGGTCCGCATCTACGTCACCAACAAGCTGCCGGAAGGCACCACGGTGCACTGGCACGGGCTCATCCTGCCCTCGGGCATGGATGGGGTCTCCGGGTTGAGTCATCCCAGCATCCCGCCAGGAAAAACGTTTGTCTACGAATTCGACTTGGTGAAGTCCGGCACGTTCATGTACCACCCCCATGGCGACGAAATGACCCAGATGGCGATGGGGATGATGGGCATGTTCGTGGTCCATCCCAAGGATCCCACCTTCATGCCGGTGGATCGCGATTTTCTGATCATGCTGAATGCCTTTGACATCGATCCCGGCACATACGTGCCGCGCATCATGACGATGACGGACTTCAACCTGTGGACGTGGAACAGTCGGATCTTCCCCGACATCGATCCGCTGGTCGTGAACAAGGGCGACAAGGTGCGAGTACGCGTCGGCAACCTCACGATGACAAACCACCCGATCCACATGCATGGCTATGACTTCAAGGTCACCTGCACGGATGGTGGCTGGGTGCCGCCAGAAGCGCAATGGCCGGAGGTCAGCATCGACATCCCCGTGGGCGCGATGCGCGCCTATGAGTTCGTCGCAGACCATCTGGGTGACTGGGCGATTCACTGCCACAAGTCGCACCACACCATGAATGCCATGGGTCACGATGTGCCGACGTTCATCGGGGTCAACAAGAAGCCGCTGACCCAGAAGATCCGTCAGTTCCAGCCGGAATACATGCCCATGGGCATGTCCGGCATGGGGGACATGGCGAAAATGGAAATGCCGCTGCCTGACAACACGATCCCGATGATGACGGGTTGGGGGCCCTACGGCCCCATCGAGATGGGCGGCATGTTTTCGGTCGTAAAGGTGCGGGACGGCATCGACGCGGACGATTACTCCGATCCCGGCTGGTACGAAAATCCTCCGGGCGAGATGGCCTACGAATGGACCGGCGAATTGCCCGAGTTTGCCTCGAACAACAGTCCCAAGACCATTCTCACACCAAAACCAAACTCGAAGGGCTGAACGGCCCTTCGTCAACTCCAACCAAACCAACTTACAGGACAATGAAATGAGAAATCTTCTTTTGACGACAAGCTTCGCGTTGGTGCTTTCGGCACCAGCATTTGCCGCAGGCACACATGATGGCGGGCACGGTGAGACCAAGCCGGCCGCAATGATGATCGGTATGCCGGGTGAAGCCGCCAATGTGGACCGCACAATTGATGTCACTCTGCTCGAAAACGACGAAGGCGAAATGCTGATCGAGAGCGAAGAGATGACCATCAAGGAGGGTGAAACCATCCGCTTCAACATCACAAACAAGGGTGAGCTGGAGCATGAATTCGTCCTTGATACAGTCGAGCGCAACGCCGAGCACAAGATCGAAATGGCCAAGATGGATATGGAACACGACGACCCGAACCGAATCCGTCTCGATGCGGGCGCTTCGGGTGAGGTCGTCTGGACGTTCGCGAATGCTGGTACGTTCGAAGCGGCGTGCCTGATTCCGGGTCACTACGAATCCGGAATGCACCGTGCGGTCTCAGTGGGGGACCAGATGGCTCAGGCTGACGTGGAATATACGAGCGGGACCATCAAGAAGATCGACGCCAAGGCCGGCAAGGTCACAATCATCCATGGCCCTCTGGTCAACCTCGATATGCCCGCGATGACGATGGTATTCCGCGCGGACGAAGCGATGATGGCCAAGATGGCGGAAGGTCAGGACATCGAGTTCGTCGCCGACCGGGTCAAGGGCAAGCTTACTGTCACGCAGATGAAGTGAAGATAGACATTGGGGCCGAGGCGAACACGCCCGGCCCCAACGCTTTGAGGCAATAAAATCAAGCGCTACGGAGGTAGCCGAGCATTATGAAATTCCTGATAGTCTGCACCACCGCCCTTATGCTCGTCTTTCCGGCTTTCTCAGTGAACGCTTCCAGTGGCAAAGGCCAGCAACCTCATGCGCGGGCCTTTGAATTGCCTGGCCATGATGCGATCGGGAAGCCCGGTGTCGGTTCCTCATTCGACCGGACGATCGAAATATCCATCAGGGAGACAGAAAGCGGATACATGCTTTTCGAGCCGGACGCGATCCAGATTGAAAAGGGATCGGTCGTTCGGTTTTTGATCGGCAATACGGGCGCTCTGGATCACGAGTTCTTTCTCGGCTCCTTTGACGAAATTGCGAAACATCAGCAGTGGATGCGCGAACACCCCGATATGCAACATGATCGCGCCAACTCGGTTTTGATCCCAAGTGGACAAAATGCCGAGCTGATCTGGGAGTTCTCCGATATGACAAACCTGGAGTTCGTGTGCTTGATACCCGGCCACCGGGAAGCGGGCATGTGGGGCGTCATCATCGTGCACGATCACCTTGCGCCGAAATCCAAGGGTTAGAGTTTTTGATGTCACTCCTGGACAGGTATCACGTGCTTGTACACAACGTATCTGCCGCGTTCGGGTACGACTACAGCGATGCGACGCCAGACTGGGTTCACCCGTTCATTCATCTGATACTGGTCTTGGCACCCGCGCTGCTGATCACTGTCGGCTCATATCTTGCTATTCGCGGCATTCTCAAGCTTTGGAAGCGCCGTCACACCCCTACGTTCCACCCCGAACCCATACGGGGGCTTGAAGGCAGTCTTTTCAGCACGGTCCTGCGCTATTCCAGAAGGCAGCAGGAATTGATGATTGTAGTCAGCCTCATCGCGATGCCTATTCTATATTTGACCCTCGAACTGCCAAAGCAGATCGTAAACAACGCTTTGGATTCTGATCGTTTCCCCGTTGGTGTTTTGGGGCGAGACGTCGATCAGGTCGTTTTCCTAATGCTTCTCTGTGGTCTCTACCTTTTGGCGATCATCCTGAATGGGCTAAACAAATATGGCCTTAACGTGTTCAAGGGATATGTAGCTGAGCGTTTTCTGCGGCGCTTCCGGCTGCTGGTCTATCGGCAATGGCGCAGCGATCTCGACTCCCGAAACCAGAGCGAAATCGTCCCTATTCTCGCACAGGAAGTTGAGCCCATAGGTGGCTTCGCGGCAGATGTCCTCACGCTGCCAATCCTACAAGGTGGTACATTGTTGACGATCCTGTTTTTCATGTTCGTTCAGGACCCTGTGTTGGGTGCCGCCGCACTGACGGTGCTGCCAATCCAGCTCGTGCTGCTGCCCAAGCTACAGCGGCGTGTCAACGCCCTTTCACGTACAAGAATCAAGGAAGTCCGACAGCTCGGCAGACAGCTTAGCGAACAGTTGCATGAACGGCAGGTCAATCCGACCGGACTGCTACCGGCCGGAGCGAGTTTTAGAGAGCTTGAGCACGTCCGCAGGAAGATTTTCCGCCTGAAGTTCTTCATCAAGGCCCTCAACAATTTTCTAACCGCGCTGACCCCATTCCTGTTCTACTCATTGGGAGGATATTTCGTCATCGAAGGGCGTATTACACTCGGTGCCCTGGTGGCCGTCCTAGCCGCACACAAAGACTTCTCGGCACCGCTGAAAGAACTCTTCAATTACTATCAGACGCTGGAAGACACGCGGATCCGGTACCACGAAATCACGACCTTTTTCAACAAATCGATCCAGCAATCCGCAATTGTTCAAGCAGACAACACCATGCCGCAGGAGGTCAGTCAATTCGAGCAAGCCCCAGTGAGATGCCCGGCTTCGTCTCTAAAAAGGCAGGGGGACATCGCAACATCATGAAAGAGTTTGATAGTATGAAATGGGCAGCGATATTTTTCGCTCTGGTCGCCGTCGCTGCAGCAGTATGGTTCATTGTGCAACCGAGCCACACTCGGACGGGCGTCCAGAGGGAGGAGGGCATCGCGCTTTCCGCGGGTGCTCTCGCTACTGTCAAGCTACCAAACAGTTTCACAGAGCAGGAGCAAATCGGCGCAAGCGCTTATGATGCGGTCTGTTCCGCTTGCCACGGTCGAAACGCGCAGGGTCAAGATGGCGTCGCTCCTCCGCTTGTTCACAAGATCTACGAACCCAGCCACCACGGCGACATGGCGTTTGTCCTCGCAGCGCAGAATGGAGTTCGGGCGCACCACTGGGAATTTGGCAACATGCCAGCGGTTGAAGGCGTGACGCGCTCAGACATCCTTGCTATCGTGGCGTACATTCGAGGTTTGCAGCGGGCCAACGGAATTGACTAAGCATTTTCGTCGGTCAAAAGAATGGGAGTTGGCGCACGGTCAATCAGCATTTGGTTTGCCACAGAAAAGCAATAACGGTGGGAAAATTCTGCTCATGAGTAAATGTTCTGCTGCATCGACTCTGATCCTTGGTGCATTGCTCGCTTCGTCCACCGCATCATACGCGGAGGAAACCGGATTATTCAGATTGACCGACCGCGGATCACCGGTTGGCATCAATGCGCGCGAACCATCACTCGCACCCTTGTCGGATGGCAGGGTTTTACTGAGCTGGACCGAAGAAAGCGGAACCGAAGCGGAAGTTCGCATGGCCATCCTTGATGGCAAAGAGTGGTCGGATGCTCGGACAATCCATAAATCGTCAGAGACTTACATCAACTGGGCCGACTTCCCTTCGGTAGTGGCTCTTGCTGAGGGTAGTCTGGCGGCGCAATGGCTAGAGTTGAATGGACCGGGCGATTACCAATACGACGTGAATATCGCCTTTTCCCTAGATGAAGGCAGAACCTGGACGGACCCGATTGTCCCTCACGATGACAGATCGCAACGCGAGCATGGTTTTGTTTCATTGATTCCCGACCAGTTTGGCGGATTGACGGCGCTGTGGCTGGATGGCCGGGGGTATGACAGTCAGACAGAAGGCGACAGCTTCGAAAATGCGATGCAGTTGCGCGCGCGGCAGATCAACTCTGACGGAACGATGCAGCCAGAAAGCCTGTTGGATGTGCGCACCTGTACCTGTTGCCAGACTTCTGCGGCGCGGACTGCATCAGGCGACATAGTGGCGGTCTATCGTGACAGAACCGCCGATGAAATCCGCGATATATCGGCTGTCCGGCAGGCCGATGGGGAGTGGACGGAGCCCGCCACGATCCATAACGACGGATGGGAGATCGCCGGATGCCCCGTTAATGGCCCGGCTATTGATGCGATGGACGATAAGGTTTCCGTCATCTGGTTCACAGCAGCCGAGAACGAGCCGAAGGTTCGTATCGCCTTTTCGGACGATAGCGGTGCGCAGTTCGACGAACCGCTCCGCATTGATCTCGGCGCGGCCGCAGGTCGGGTGGATGTCCTGCAAATGCCGGATGGAAGCGCATTGGCGCTCTGGATCGAATTTGTGGGAGGCGGTGAAGCGATCGTCATGTGCCACGTATCGCCAGATGCTGGATGTGCCGCGCCTCAGGCGCTACACATCAATCGAGGCGGCGGATCGGTCGGTTTTCCGAGGATGGCGCTTGGCGGAACCGGGGCGTTTGTGGCCTGGACGCAACCGACCAGCGGCGCGGACGGCAATACCACAATCCGCGTCGTTGAAGTCGCTGTGAGGCCATAGGTTTTGAGCTTCCTTTCGGTTTGACAGTTTCTTTGGTTCCTTTGCTCACAACCTACTTTGCAACCGAAAGTTCGACTGGGTGCGCCGTCGGTTTTCGTTTCGTGTAGAGGGTCGGAGACTCCCATATCACCTAGAGCGTCAACCTTCTTAGGCGGAGTGAACATACTAGTTTACATAAACTTCACTATCGGATCTTGGCATCTGTAGCGGGGCTTTCCCCGCTCTAAATCGTGACAAGTGAACCTACCTGGAAATTTCACCTGCCAACACCGCTCTTCCATGCACCGCCAAAGTTGCTGAAAACCTCTGGCATCCAAACCTGCGGATTACATCCAGTACGCGCGCTTCGTAGGCAGCGTGACCGATCAAACGACACAGGTCGGACGCGTGGAACTGGCGGTTCGCAGTCGGGGCGGCTTGCATCTGTCTCAGCAATTCGCGCTCTTTGGGGTCTGCTACCCGCTTCTGCGATGGTTTCACCTCGGGACGAGGCCGAGTCCCCGGCGAATTCCGCCATCGGCGCATGAAGCCAAGCAGGAAGCCGGCCGGCACCCTGCCGTTGCCTCGGGACCGATTGAAGGCGAGGAAGCGGTCCCAAATGACCTGGGTGTCGACGTTCCAGCAGGGCAACGTGGCCTTCGCTGCTTTGATGAGCTCTGCCCAACTGGTGTCGCGTAGCCCATAATTGTGAGATGAGAAATCCAACGAAATCAACGGCTGAGCTTTGCCCTTAAATTTGAAATTTTGCCTTTAATTCCGATATTTTTGTCCTTAAAGCCGAGACAGGGTTCACAGACATGCGCGGCAATTTTCGATGGATGATGATGGCGAAGACTCCGTTGCAGTTGGTGCTGAAGAGTCGCGCAGGGCCGCCGTGCTGCGTCCGCTTGTTCAGGCATATCTCAATGGGACCGGCAGTCTGGAAAGTGGCATCAATGACGCCGTTTGGGAGCTTGGTGTCAGCAGGGCGACGGTCTGGCGTTGGATAAAGCGGCTGGCTGAAGAGGGTGGGCGCACCAGCGCGCTGGCTCCGCGAAAACGGGGCCGTCCGACCGGTACGACCTTGATATCCGGCAAGGTTGAAGCGGTGCTCGAAGAGCATCTTCGCCGGTATTTCTTGCGCCGGGAGCGTTCGAGCCTCTCGCGCGTCGTGACTGCGATCCGCAGCGCGTGCTGGCAGCAGGGCTTGCAACCGCCGACACGGCGGACGGTTCAGCGTCGTCTGGATGCAATGGATGCCCGCGAAGTTGCAAAGGCACGAGAGGGGGCAAAGGCTGCCCGCCAGAAATTTGCGGCCGTCACAGGCGAGAACAAGGCCAGTCAAACACTGGAGGTCGTGCAAATCGACCATACACCTGCCGACATCATTCTTGTCGACAGTTTTGAGCGCCAACCAATTGGCCGGCCGTGGGTCACGCTGGCGATCGACATCGCAACGCGGATGGTAACTGGATACTACACCTCTCTGGAGGCCCCTTCGCGTCTGTCAGTGGCGCTTTGCCTGACACAAGCGGTTGCCCCCAAGGCGGAAATTCTGGCAGAATTGGAGTGCAATATTCCTTGGCCCGCACAGGGCAAACCGCACAGCATCCACGTCGACAATGGCCGCGATTTCCGGTCGCGGGCCTTTCGGTCGGCATGTGCGGAGGGGAGTGGGCAAAACTTGGGGGTTATGCGGCTGCTCTTTGGTACGCACCAGTTAGACGGCCGTCGAGAACGGCGGCACGCACAACGGCCACGCGGTGGGCTCCCTTGGGCGACCATCTCATTCGGCGACGTTTTCCCATGCGGGTGTTGCCGATGTCGTCTACGCAGCCCTCGGCCCGGGATGAAGAGATCGGAAGCCCCGCACGTTGCCGCCGACCATAGTCGGTCAGATTGTCCATGTTGTTCGCAAGGTAGGAATAGAGATCCCGGCACCGGGCTTGCACCCGCCGGACGGCTTCAGTTGCCACGCGGTCATCTGTACCCAGCCGGGCGCAATCGACCATCAACCATTGCAGACTGGTCGTGGCAGTCAGGACTTTTCCATGCCACAGGTACCATCGCAGCGCTTCGGCCGGACGTTTGAACAGCACTGGAATGCCGGAAAAGCCCCTGACCTGCAGCAGGCCCTTCACCGCGTTCTCGATGTGCTGAATACGCATCGAAATGTGCCACCAGTCGAGGATGTGGCGGACCTTTCCACCGACTGCGCCGCGCACGAGGTTTGGCAGGGCGGGTTCCCCGTCCGAGATCACCGTGACGGTTTTTCCGCGATCCCAACCGAGAGCCCTCAAGTCCTGGCGAAGCTGGCTGGCAGGTGACAGCACCGCCTGTTGAACAAGGCCAAAGCGGCGGCACTTGTCGTGGCTTTCGATCTTGCCCACCACAACATCGAGGTGTCGTTTCTGGTATTCCGGTCTGCATC
Source organism: Sulfitobacter sp. HNIBRBA3233 (assembly GCF_040149665.1). Taxonomy (NCBI): domain Bacteria; kingdom Pseudomonadati; phylum Pseudomonadota; class Alphaproteobacteria; order Rhodobacterales; family Roseobacteraceae; genus Sulfitobacter; species Sulfitobacter marinivivus. Next base: position 118,005 of record NZ_JBEFLP010000003.1, read on the forward strand.
GGATATGCGCACCGTCCAGGAAAACCGTCAGCGCAGGCGCCTCTTCGGCGGCTGAAGGAACCAGCGGCTCAGTCTGCTCGCTGTCGCAGATCTCCCGGGCAACTTTACCCAGTCGATTGCGCACCGATGTGTTCACCTGCTTCGCGCAAGGCAGAAAGGTTTCCAGGATACGCGCCGCTTCCCGGAAGGAATGACGCGCCCCAAGTTCGGCTTGAAGGCGTCGCAGTTCCGGGGTCGATCGATCCGGAAAAAAGTGCGCGAGAGGCGAAAGCGGTCCGCCCAACACAACATCGGATTTTGCATTGCAGGCACAGCGGCGAATGCGCGGCACCTTGACCTCGAACCTGCCGAAGAGCGTGTCGAGCACCCGAGACCGATAATCATGTATGGCCCGGACCCCGTCGCAGTCGGGACAGATCCTGCTTGCTTGAGAAATCTCCTCGATCTGGTCGAGCAGGATCGCTTTCTGCAACTGCCCGAGGATCGTCTTTGCATCTTCGAGCAACAACCCGAACCCCTCAGGCTGCGTGGGTCGAAACGTGCGGGACAAACGGCCAAGATGATGCCTCTTTGTGGTTCCGTTCTCAAGGGTCGTCTCGACAATAATCCGCACTTCCATGGTAGTTCCCTTCTCAATGAACCACCAACATACACAGACACCCCCAAGTTTTGCCCACTCCCGATTTAAGGGCAACGCGACAAGAGCTATTCTGCGGTCAGAAAATTTGTAAGTTCCTGTACAATCAAGTCTCGATCATTATCCAGAGTAGCCACGTGATAAGAATTTTCGAGCCAGCAAAAGGTGATGGAACGAGAGGCAACTGCGCCTTCGATCCGTTTGCCGTTCTTAGAACTGACGACATGATCCGTACGCGATTGTAGGATCAACAAAGGTTTGTCGAGCAGTGGCAACATTTGCCCTGTTGCAGTCACCAAAACATACCGTTCTTGGGCAACGGAATTTGGTATGCGATCATAGCAGATCTCTTTGTTGTCAAGGTTCTTAATGTCCGAACCGATGCCAGGATGATAATCCTCCGCGCAGCCTTCAAAAAACGCTTTCATTTGTTGCGGTGAATAGAGGCCCGTTGACCCGTTGATTGTGGCAACTCGATCAACTAGATCACCGCGCCGGATCGACAGGTTCAACGCAATCGTCCCGCCTAACGACAACCCTGCGATGCAAACGGTAGTACACCGTGCGCTTAGCGCCTCCAGCGCGTCCTCTGCAGAATTCAACCAATCGCGAAAACCAGTTTGGGCAAAATCCTCTGGCGTCGTCCCATGCCCGGCAAGCAAGGGGGCCATCACCGTGGCACCGGAAAGCGCGTGCAATCGGTGGCCCACATAGCGCACACTTTGCGGCGTGCTGGTAAAGCCATGCAGCAACAAGACACCGCAACGGGATCCTTCAAGAAGAAAAGGCGCGGTGCTGTCGTTTTCCATATGGCTTTCAATCCTGTCATTCGTCCGTTTCGTTCGAAATCAAGTTTTGCAGGCCGAAAAACAAATAGAGATATACGATCAGCCGATCACGGTTGGCGATCAGTCACACTTGCCTGCGATGCATATTGCGCGCGAAACATACGCAATAGGGACGTATCTGCCGCAGCGCTCCAGGCGATCGCAATCGAAAGCTCGGCATCAAGCTCCTCAAGCGGCATAATCCGCAGTGCACGAGGCATCGCCGACTCTGCTGTGATCGGATGGAAGGTATATCCACGCCCGTCCGCGACGCGTTGCAGGATCACGTGAATATCCCATGCCTCGTCCTCGACGATCGGCGTGAAGCCCGATTGTTCAAATGCGTCATCCAACAGCGCGCGATACGCCCGCCAATTCTCGCGGACACCCATGATAAACGGTGCAGCGCGCAGCGCGTCCAACGTCATGTCAGCAGCGTCATGCGGCGCGACCAAGCCGATGGGCGAGGTCCAGACAACACGCTGCGAAATGCCCGGATCACGCACCGTGTCATGCGCCATCAAAAAACCCAAATCAATCGCACCAGTTTTGATGTTGCGCATCATGGTGTCGGTCGACATGACGTGCATTTCCACTTGAACGCCTGGATAAAGTGCCTGAAACGCTTCGAGCCCATCTGACAACTGAGTGGACGTGGCCAAGGCCGAATAGCCGATAATGATATGGCCCCTATCGCCCACCCCATTTCGCCGCGACGCGCGAATGGTGCGTTCAAACTGGGCCACGGTCTGACGCGCATCGTCTAGAAACCGCTTCCCGTTTTCACTGATCTCAACGGTTTTGGTGCCTCGAACAAAGATCTCAAACCCCATGTCTTCTTCGGTATCGCGCACGGTTTTCGAAATAGCTGGCTGGGCGATGTTGAGCATTTCAGCTGCGGCACGAAAGCCCCCCGCATCCGCAACAGCGAGCGCATAGCGCAAATGCCGGATCCCAAGGCTTGATGGTTTGTTCTGCATGAAATGCCCTCTCTGGCTGAGACTGATAACGAAATGCGATCAACCGATCAAGCAATGGTATTTGCCTGTAGCTGCTGGACTAGAAAAGAAAGGAGCCGGAGGCATGCGCATGCAATTTGCGTGGCATGAAGGGGGGAAAGATGGAAACGGCATTTCGACGCTTGACGCAAACGCTGATGTACCTAGGCGGCGCGGGTCTGCTTTTTATGATGCTGCATGTGACGCTGGATGTCGTATTAAAGGTCGCGTTCAATGCCCCCATCCAGGGCACGGTCGAGATTTCATCCTATTACTACATGGTTGGTATCGTCATGCTTCCCATGGCGCTTGTCGAATTAGAGGATGACCAAATCAGCGTTGATTTGTTGTTCAACCTCTTCCCGGCACCGCTTCAGAAAGTTTGTCTGCTGCTTACGCTGATGGCGACAGCCGCCGTTCTGGCTGTGATTGCATGGCGCACAGGGCAGGACGCCATCCGCGCCTTTCGTGTGGGCGAAGTGGTGATGGGCAGTCGAGAGATCATCGTCTGGCCCGCCCGTTGTATGCTGCCCCTTGGTTTCACGCTGGCTGCGATAGCCGCTTTACTGCGCGTGATCATGGTAATTCAGGGAAAAACCGTGACGCGAAACACCACTGACGAGGCCGCGGGATGAGTGCACTTATGATTGGTTGGGCCGGTGTTGCCGCCCTGTTCGCGCTGCTTTCGATCCGCACGCCGATTGGTGTGGCACTGATGATTGTCTCAATTATTGGCATCACCGTAATGACAAATCTGACGGCGGCTTTTGGTATTATCAGCGCGTTGCCCTTCAGCTTTATCGGGGATTGGTCGCTGACGGCCATTCCGATGTTTCTCTTGATGGGCTTTATCGCAGCCAGTACCGGCCTGACGGCAGGTGCCTTTGATTTGTTGCGGATGCTGCTGGCGCGGGTACCAGGTGGCTTGGCCTCGGCCAGTGTCGGGGCATGCGGTCTTTTCGCTGCTGCCTCGGGCTCGAGCATTGCCACGACCGCTGCCATGTCGCGCATCGCTGTGCCCGAAATGCTGCGGGCAAACTATCACCCTTCATTGGCTACAGGAGTGGTGGCCGCATCCGGCACATTGGGCTCACTCATCCCGCCGTCCATCCTTATGGTGCTCTACGGGATTTTTACTGAGCAATCTATAGGCCAGCTTTTCATTGCAGGACTGATCCCAGGTGTTGTTTCCGCGCTTGTTTATATGGGTATGATCACGGTGCGCTGCACGCTGAAACCGTCGCTCGCACCGCCGGTTAAAAACCCCTTCGCATGGCCACAATTTTGGACGCTTTTGCTATCCGTCTGGCCATTCCCAGTGCTGATCTTTGGCGTATTGGGTGGCATATTTGGCGGCTTTTTTACTCCAACCGAAGCGGGCAGCGTCGGGGCGTTTTTGGCCCTTTCCATTGCTGCGTTCCGCCGCAGCCTGACGCGCCAAGCCCTGGGCACGGCCATCCGCCAAACAGTGATCGCCACGTCGTCGATCTTCTTTCTGTCGATCGGTGCCATCATGTTCACCCGTTTTATGGGCCTGTCGGGCGTGCCGCGGGCACTGGCTGACGGCATGCTGGCGGTGTCGGACAACCAAATCATCATCATCGTGATGATCGCGGTGCTGTTTGTCATCCTTGGCATGGTGATCGATTCAATCGGTCTGATGCTGCTAACCCTGCCCGTCCTGCTGCCGGTACTGGAAGCGGCGGATGTAAACCTGATTTGGTTCGGCATCATCACCATCAAACTGCTAGAGATCGGTCTGGTCACGCCACCCGTGGGTTTGAATCTTTATGTCCTGCACGGCGCGCTGGCCGGGCGGGTAAAGCTTAAGGACATCATGTCCGGCACAACATGGTTCATCGCCATGGATCTATTGACCCTAATTCTGCTGATCGCTTTTCCCGCGATCAGCCTGTTCCTGCCGTCATTCATGACCAACTGACAAAATTTCAACTGGAGGAGACGACCATGAAAATATTTAAAACTCTCAGCGCGACGTTGCTTGGGCTGGCCATTGCCGCGCCTGCGGCAGCCGAAGAGTATAACGCAAACCATTTCTTCGCCGAGCGGCATTCGATGGTGCGCGGCCCCTATGTGGACTTTGCCAAACGTGTGGCCGAACGCACTAATGGCGAGGTGACGTTCCGTGTGTTTTCCGCAGGCTCCTTGCTGCCGCCGGCTTCGTCCTTGCAGGGGGTGCGTGACGGTGTGGCACAGGTCAGCTATCATGCTGGCACCTACACCCCGGCCGAGCTGCCGATTGCCAATCTGATCGGTAACATGGCGTTCTACAACACCGATCCGATGGTCATGGCCTTTGCCTCGACCGAATTCGGACTGACATACCCCGCCGCCCTCGCAGAATGGGCTGACAATGGCGTTGTGTTTGGCGGTGGCTATTCGACATCGCAGTATTTCATGATGTGCAACACAGACGTCGAAACCCTAGCAGATGTTGAGGGCAAGCGGATGCGCATGGCCGGTGGCGCTTGGTCCCGCTTTGCCGAATTTGTCGGTGCCGTTCCGGTTTCGATCCCGTCAAGCGAAATGTACACCGGGCTTGACACAGGCTCGCTGGATTGCGCGGTTGCGGCTGCGGATGCCCTCGACAGCTTTAGCCTCAAGGATGTCGTCACCTCGATGAATACTCTCGCCATCGGCAACTACTACGCAGGGTTTGAATGGGGCTATAACGCAGGGTTTTGGCAGGGGCTGACCGCCGAACAGCGCCGCGTTCTGTTCGATGAAATGGCTTATGAGCTGGCGCAGCACCGCGTCGCCTTTGACGCCGATGTTGCCACAGCCGTCGCTTCGGCCAAGGACGCCGGCATGACTGTTCTGGACCCTGACGCGGCCTTGCAGCAAGCGTTGGCTGATTTCGTTGTCGCCGACGAAACCGCGCTGATCGAAAACGCAACATCGCGCGGTGTGGAAAACCCGGATCAAGTTCTGACAGCTTTCAAAGGGATCATCGACCGCTGGGAAGCGCTGCTGAAAGATGTTGACCGTACCGACACGGAGGCACTCGCTGCATTGGCGCGCAGCGAAATCTATGACCGGCTTGATGCTGATACCTACGGCGTCAACTGATCACTAATTCAGGGGGGCCATCGGCCCCCCTTTTTAATTAACGGAAGGGAGAGACAGAACATGAAAACGAACTGGCGAATATTCGCTTTGGGTCTGGTGTTGGTATTTGTCGGATCTATTGCGGCTCACTTGGTGCAAACAACAAACGGTGTCACCATTAAAGATGTCCGCTTTATCGGTGCCAATGGCAATCTGCAAAGCGGGCTACTTTACGTGCCTGAAGGCGTCACGGCCCAAACAAAAGCGCCGGCCATTCTGGCGGTTCATGGCTATATCAACACCCGCGAGGTTCAATCCGGCTTTGCCATTGAATATTCGCGGCGCGGCTATGTGGTTCTGTCTATTGACCAAACGGGTCATGGCTACTCCGAGGGGGCCGCTTTTTCAGCCGGTTTCGGCGGGCCCGCAGCGCTGCAATATCTGCGCGGTCTCGATATTGTTGATGTTGATAACATCGGCATGGAAGGCCACTCAATGGGCGGCTGGACAGTATTGGCAGCGGCAGCCACCTATCCCGATGATTACAAATCTATCGTACTGGAAGGGTCCAGCGTCGGCGCGCCATTTGCAGCTGAAGGTACCGCAGACTGGCCACGCAACGTGTCGGTCGTGTTTTCTGCATACGACGAATTTTCAAGCCTCATGTGGGGCGTGGATAAGGCCGATGATGTAGAGCAAAGCCCAAAATTGATGGCGTTTTTCAGTTCTGAAACGCCTGTAGAAGAAGGCAAAATTTATGGCGACATAGCAGCAGGCAACGCGCGCATCCTGTGGCAACCACCTGTCACACACCCCGGTGATCACCTATCGCGAGCGGCTATTGGCCATTCGGTGGATTGGTTTGCGCAAACGCTGGACGGCGCGCGCCCGCTGCCTGCCGACAACCAAATCTGGTTTTACAAGGAATTTGCCACATTAATCGGCTTGGTAGGCTTCGTAGTGCTGATCATGGGCACGTTGAACGGGCTACTGTCCCTGCCCTGGTTGCGCGATCTGCAAGCCACACCCGTGGCTGCGGCGCATACCACGCGCGGTCCAAAGTGGTGGGGAATATTTTTGTTTAGCGCGCTGTTCCCGGTGGCGAACTATTATCCGCTCTTCACCCTTGCTGAGTCGTTGTTTCCCGCCTCGGCATTGCTCCCTCAGACCATCACGTCACAGGTTGCGTTTTGGGCCGTCATCAACGGTGCCGTCGCAGGGCTTGTCGGGCTCGTGATCCGCACGCAGCCGGTCGTCTTCCCGATCAACATCGCCCGGTCACTGGTGTTGGCGGGGGCTGCGGTATTTGTGGCCTACCTTTCGGCTGTAATTGTCGATTTCTTCCTAAAGGTTGATTTTCGCTTCTGGTTCGTTGGTGTCAAATTGCTGACCGCTGAACGATTTGCGACTGCGCTGGTCTATCTCGTGCCCTTTACGATCTACTTCGTTCTGGCAATGCGCGCTTTGCATGGGGGGCTGTCTGTTGCGGGGCAAAGCCTGCGCGCAACCTACACCTTGAATGCGCTGGCGCTGATGGGTGGGTTTCTGGTGTTCTTGATCATGCAATACGCCGCGTTGTTTTCCAACGGCATACTGCTGACACCATCCGAGCCACTGAACACCATCGTCATGTTTCAGTTTGTGCCACTGCTGCTAACCGCGGCGATCATTAGCACGTTCCTCTACCAAAGAACCGCAAGCTATTTGCCCGGCGCCTTCGCAAACGCGCTGCTGGTCACATGGTTCGTGGTGGCGGGGCAAGCGACACAATACGCTGCTGGATAACGACTGGGGAGCCCGTCGCACAAGCTTTGCCGCGCGACGGGCTCAAATAATGTGCCTCAAGGCTATCGCCAGTATTTGTTCTCTGGCCAGTTCCGATGGCATGCCTCACTAGGTTCCTTGCACCAATCAGAGGCGCCTAGAAAAAGAGATTGAGATTCTTGGGAAAGACGCAGATCATTTTGACAATAATACGCAACTCTCTGCAACACCTGCAAGGAACTCGTTAATGGAATACTGGAATATTACTATCAAAGCGCCAACGGGAGAATTTGATGCGACACTGAAATTGGGGAATGACGGTGGTGTTCCGGTTGGAGAGATGGCTGGCAAAAATGGCAAAGGTCCAATGCAAGATTTGGAAATTAGCGCAGCAGCCATTGCGTGGTCCACAAAGATTGAGCTTCCGATGCCGATGAAGTTGAAGTTTTTGGGAGCGCGCGACGGCGACACCATGTCTGGGACGGTCAAATTCGGTCTATTTGCTTCCGGGACATTTAACGCGTCTAGAGCCTGAATCACCCGCTGCATTCGGTAATGCAGCCAATGTGTTGAGGCTAGATTGGGTCCTTAGTCGGTTCGACCAAATTTGCGCATCAGCCCTGCGAGAGAGGCCAGAGAGGCGATCAGACTGCCGTAACAGATCACAACGACTTTCAGCCCGAATACCGGCACCAAAAGTCCGGCAATTACCACTGGCAAGCCGAATGCCAAGTAACTGATACAGAATAGCGCAGCGAAAGTTTCTCCTCTGACATCCTCCGGTACCAGTGGAATAATCGAGCGGATGAAACCGTAAAAGCAGGTGCCGAAACCCGCCCCCACAACGGCGAGCGCAATAAGGTAGAGCACTAGATTTTCGTAATGAATGCCAAACAAAGTGGCAAAGGTTCCCATTGATAGCGCTGCGGCGCCAAACAACGTGACCTCACGAGCAGAGTAGTTGCGCGCAATGAAACAAGCCAGCACACCAACCCCGGCCAGCAATGCGACCACGAAGCCCTGGACAATCACATTTTGAATACCAAAAACCTGTGAGATGATGAGTGCGCCAAGCGACAGATACAGCCCCCCTGTGGCCCAGCCCGCGAATAGCGTCGGAGCGCCACGCCAGAACGTGCCCCTGACTTCGATCGGGAGGCCAACGCGAGGCTTCAGCGCCTGCAACAAGCCTTCATGCCGTGGCGATGTTTCGGGCAAGCCCCATGTGGCCAGCGCCAACACCAGGCTGGCCATTGCAATCCCAGTGAATATATCAAATTTTGGCTCGGTAAGGTGCTCCATCGCGAAGCCGGATACCAAGGCCCCCAGGGCCAGCCCGACGAGGGGGATGACTGAATTACAGATCGCCGCGATGCCCTTGAATTCAGGGGGTTCAAAATCCGTAATCGCAGCCGACAGCGTAGACAAAAGAAGGCCGCATGCTACGCCCTGTACTACACGAGCCAACAACAACGCAGGCACAGAACCTGACAGCTCGAATCCGGCGGCGGAAACAGCGAGTAGCACGAACCCTATCGACAGAATAGGGCGCCGCCCGACATGATCCGAGACTGATCCGGCCACTAACAGTGTCGCAAGAAGGGCAATTGCGTAAATTGCGAATATCTCCGACACGACCAAAGACGAAAAACCAAGTTGCTGCTGCAGTAGCGGATAAAAGGGGGACGGCGCGCTCACGCTCGCCATCATCAGAGCGCTTCCAGTAAGCACGATTGCGAAACCAGCGCGCTCTCTAGCCTTGGGTGACATCACAATCGTAGTCATTTTGGAATGCAGTCCTTCATAAGGGTTCGAAGTTTATCGAACCTTTCTCTAGTTTCTTCCTGCGGAAGGTTCAAGTATATTCGAACCATGAGTATCTTACCCGACACTGTCAGCCCCGATCTTGCGCACCCGCAGGAACAGGAGCTGCAACTGACGCAAGTCTTGTTCGCACTCAGCGATCCGGGCCGGTTGGACATCGTGCGTCAGCTCCGCGACGGCCCGGTCGAAATGGCAAACTGCAATTTAATGGATCCGGAAGTGGCGAAATCCACCAAGTCGCACCTGTTCAAAGTGTTGCGCGAAGCAGGTGTGATCCGGAATATCCCCAAGGGGCGGGGTCGCCTGCTTTCACTGCGAAGAGATGCGCTTGACCGTCGCTTTCCTGGTTTGCTGGACGCCGTGCTGAACGCAAACTAAGGGCGTGCCGCATCGATTTGCGTATGCATTGCTTGTTTTTCTGGGCTGGATGTCAAAGCTGCTAACTGGTGTGCATGCTGGCTAGCGCCTTTCCCGCTCCGTTTCACAGCGCCGCTCACAGCCCTGTGATTAGAAAAAGCTACGCCACCCATAGACGACCGGTCTAATGAGACTATATCTGGGATCATGGAACAGAAAAACGACACCCGCTCACAGATATTGACCACAGGACGCCGCCTGACAGCCAAGCAGGGCTACACAGGTGTCGGCCTGAGTGCGCTCTTGAAAGAGGCCGGCGTTCCGAAGGGGTCGTTCTATCACTATTTCGCCTCCAAGGAAGCTTATGGCTGTGCGCTGTTGAATGATTTTATGACGGAGTATGGCACACGCCTGAACGCGTCGCTTGCGCATCCGGACATGGATTCACGGTCTCGGTTTCTGACCTATTTCGAAGAGTGGCGGAAAAAACAGATCAGCCCCAACCTCGAAGACCGGTGCTTGGTCGTCAAACTGTCCGCAGAGGTTGCTGACCTCTCGGAGAACATGAGCAATATCTTGCAGAAAAGTGTGTCCGAAATCGTCGCGCGCCTGACGGAGACCCTTGAACAGGGAACGAACGATGGCACGATCGCCGCGCTTGAAGACCCCCGCTCCACGGCAGAAATGATCTACCACATGTGGCTTGGAGCTAGCCTCGTCGCGAGCCTCTCGCACAGTGAAGCTCCGCTCAATTCCGCTATGAATGCCACAAAGGTGCTCGTTCCAGGACCATAACCCTAAAAATTTTGACACATCGATAGACGACCAGTCTATTCGCGAAAGGAAGCTCATGAAAATCTTCTACACAACCACTGCAACGGCAACCGGAGGACGCTCGGGCACCGCCGCGCTCAACGACGGCAGCTTTTCAGTCCAGATGGTCCGCCCGGACAGCCGCGAGGCGGGGGTGAACCCCGAGCAGTTGTTCGCGCTTGGCTATGCGGCCTGTTTTGATAGCGCGATGGAAATGACCGCAAAACAACTCAAACTGGATGCCAAAGTGGCATCAACGTCGGTTGAGGTGGGCATCGGCCAACGCCCCGAGGGCGGATACGGACTTGATCTCGACATTACCGCACATCTGCCGGGCATGACCCGCGAGGATGCTGAAAGACTTGTCGAAGCGACGCACCAGGTCTGCCCATACTCCAACGCCACACGCGGAAACGTTGACGTGCGCCTGCACATTGAAACTGAAGGAAACTGAGCCCATGAACAATTTTGACTTTCGCAATCCGACACATATCCTGTTTGGAAAGGGTCGTATCGCGGACCTGAAGGATCAGGTTCCGGCTGACGCAAAGGTGCTGATCCTTTATGGTGGAGGCAGCGCGGAGAAAACAGGCGTCCTTGGTCAGGTGCGTGCGGCACTTGCGGGCCGGACCTTGGTCGAATTTGGCGGTATTGAGCCCAATCCGCGCTTTGCCACTGCGCTGAAGGCTGTCGACGTGATTGGCCAAGAAGGGATCACCTTCCTGTTGGCTGTCGGCGGTGGCTCCGTTATTGACGCCACCAAATTTATCGCGGCGGCGGCCAAATATGATGGCGACGCCTGGGACATCCTGACATCTCGCGGGTCGGTCATCACGCAAGCGCTGCCCTTTGGCACCGTGTTGACCTTGCCCGCCACCGGTTCGGAGATGAACTCTGGCGCTGTGATCACCAATCCCGAGAAGGGCGCTAAGCTTCCGTTTGGTAGCCCACATTGCTACCCGGTTTTCTCGGTGCTGGACCCCGAGGTCACTTACACGCTGCCGCCCCGTCAAATCGCGAACGGCGTGGCCGACGCGTTTGTTCACATCATCGAACAATATCTGACCTATCCATCCGCCGCGCGCGTTCAGGACGGTTTTGCCGAAACCCTGCTACGCACCCTGATCGAGCTTGGGCCCAAAGCCCTTGAGACGCCGGAGGACTATGACGTTCGCGCCAACCTGATGTGGACGGCAACACTGGCACTGAATGGCCTGATCGGCGCAGGTGTCCCGCAGGACTGGGCAAGCCATATGATCGGACATGAGATTACTGCGCTCAATGACACCGACCACGCCCGCACACTGGCTGTCGTGTTGCCGTCACTGATGAGCGACCAACGTGGCCCCAAACGCGAGAAACTGCTGCAATATGCTGCTAATGTTTGGGACATCCGTGAGGGATCTGATGATGCGCGGATTGATGCCGTGATCAAGGCAACACGCAGGTTCTTTGAACAGATGGGTATCAAAACCCGACTCGGCGATTACGCAATTGCTGCACCTGAAATTGATCTTATCGTCGCCGCCTTGAAGGATCACGGCATGACCGCCCTTGGCGAACAAAATGCCATCACCCCCGAAGATGCCCGCCGCATTCTTGAAACAGCCTTGTAGGAGATGATGACCATGGCACAGACTGAAACAGTAAACCGCCAGCTTGTGTTGGCGGAACGCCCCAAAGGCGAACCGACCAAGGACACGCTTCGCTTGGTCGAAGGGGACGTCCCCTCCCCCGGTGCTGGGCAGATGCTTCTGCGCACCGAATATCTGTCGCTGGACCCTTATATGCGGGGGCGCATGAGCGATGCGCCATCTTACGCCGCGCCGGTGGAAATTGATGGCGTGATGGAGGGCGGCACAGTGGCTCAGGTCGTCACCTCAAAGGTTGATGGCTTTGCGCCGGGCGACTGGGTGCTCAGCTTCAATGGCTGGCAGGATTATGCGCTGTCGGATGGCACGCGGACCACCAATCTGGGCACCTCGCCTGCACACCCGTCTTGGGCGCTCGGTATCATGGGTATGCCCGGATTTACCGCTTGGGCGGGTCTGACGCAAATTGGCGCGCCAAAGCCGGGCGAAACCATCGCCGTGGCGGCCGCAACCGGCCCGGTCGGGGCCACTGTGGGCCAGATCGGCAAGATCCTTGGCTGCCGCGTGGTCGGCATCGCGGGCGGGCCAGAAAAATGCGCCCATGCGGTCAATGAGTTGGGTTTTGACGCCTGTATCGATCACAAGGCAGATGACTTTGCCGAACAGCTTGCAAAGGCCTGTCCCGATGGCATTGATGTCTATTTCGAAAATGTCGGCGGCAAGGTCCTCGACGGGGTCATCCCGCTGTTGAATCCAAACTCACGGGTGCCGGTCTGCGGATTGATCTCTCAGTATAATGCGACTGACTTGCCCAAAGGACCGGACCGGATGAATTGGCTTATGGGTCAAATCCTGCGCAAGAAGATCAAGGTGCAGGGCTTCATCATCTTTGACGACTTCGGCCACCTCTACCCGGATTTTGCCAAAGACATGGGGGCGTGGATCGAAAGCGGCCAAATCAAGTACCGCGAAGAGATCATCGACGGTTTGGAAAATGCGCTCGAAGCCTTCATTGGCCTGCTGAATGGCGAAAACTTTGGCAAGCGCGTGATCCGCGTCGGCCAGAAAAAATAGGAAAATAACATGAAAATTCTGATGGTACTGACATCCCACGACACACTCGGGGACACAGGCAAGAAAACTGGCTTCTGGCTGGAGGAGTTTGCGGCCCCCTATTACGTCTTCAAGGACGCCGGAGCAGATATTATACTGGCCTCGCCCAAAGGGGGACAGCCGCCGATTGATCCGTCCAGCGACAACGCTGACGCACAGACCAACGACACCCGTCGGTTCAAAGACGATCCAGAGACGCAAAAGCATCTTGCGACGACGCTGAAGCTTTCGGATGTAACCGAAGACGGGTTCGACGCCATCTTCTATCCGGGCGGCCACGGCCCTTTGTGGGATCTGGCCGAAAGCGCGGACAGCAAACGCCTGATCGAGGCCTTCGCCGCCGCCGATTTGCCTGTCGGCGCAGTTTGCCACGCCCCAGCCGTGTTCCGCCACACCCAAGGTGCGGACGGCAAACCGCTGGTGTCTGGTCGCCGGGTGACGGGTTTTACCAACACCGAAGAAGAGGCCGTCGGCCTTACCGATGTTGTGCCGTTCTTGGTGGAAGACATGCTGAAGGCCAATGGTGGCCAGTATGAAAAAGGGGCGGATTGGGCCAGTTTCGTGCTGCGTGACGGAAAACTGGTCACCGGCCAGAACCCCGCCTCATCCGCCGCCGCCGCGCAAGATATCCTCGGGCTGCTGAAGTAGGAGAAAAACGATGGTCGACCTGATCCTGCACCACTATGAAGCCTCTCCCTATTCCGAAAAAATCAGAACTTTGATGGGCTTCAAGGGGCTGTCATGGTCATCGGTCATCGTGCCTCCTATTGCGCCAAAGGCTGATCTGCTGGCCTTGACGGGTGGCTACAGGCGGGCCCCAGTGCTTCAGATCGGGGCGGATATCTACTGTGATTCCGCCCTGATCGCCGCCGAGCTTGACCAGCGGTTTCCGGCGCGCGCCCTTGCCCCGAACACTGTGGGCACAGCAACCCCGTTGCTCGACGATTGGGCGGACCGCATTTTGTTCTGGCAAGTGGTTCGTTACAGCATGGGTCTGCGCGCTGATGCCGTTCCCCCAGCCCTGATCCATGACCGCGAGGCGTTTTGGGATCACAAGATTGATCTGGACGGCCTGAAAGCGGATGTCGGCTATCATCGCGGCCAAATTACAACAGGGCTTGGTTGGCTTGAGAACCTGCTGGGCGGTGCCGATTTCTTTGCCGGGGACACGCCCGCGCTGACTGATCTGGCACTCTATCATGTGGTTTGGTTTTTTGCCAAAGCTGACACAGCCGCCAGCGGCAGCGGTCTATCGCTGTTCCCGGCATTGTCGGCATGGATGGCGCGCATTGCGGAGTTCGGTCACGGCACACGAACCGAATTGGCGCCTGCTGAAGCGATCAACATCGCGCTTTCGGCGCCCCCCGCCCCCCTTCCAGAAACGGGATCTTCACATCCCGCGATAGGCGCGCCGGTACAGGTTCTGGTCGATGAATTTGGCACGGAAGTCATCGACGGTACGCTGGCCCATATCGACGACACCCGCATCATTCTGCATCGGGACACGCCACAGGTGGGAACGGTTGCCGTGCATTTCCCGCGACACGGCTATCCGCTTCGTACAACTCTAATCCAAGGGAAAGACACATGAAAATACTAAGTCTATGTAGTCGATTTAACGCCATACTGGTGACCGCTGCGGCCTTGCTTGCCGCATCATTCGTTGCTCTCCCAATCCAGGCCGAAATCTCAGCCCAAGCCAATAATGAGATTGAGGCCACCTCGGAGATGTTTGGCTGCATTTATGATTTCCCCAAAGTGCGCAACACCTTCCTGTTCCATTCCGACCCGGAAAAGCTCAAGGAAGCCATCCGTATTTTTACCGACCGCGTGCCTGATATCGAATACCCGGTCGGCACGGTGATGCAGCTTGTCCCGTTTGAAGCGATGATCAAACACTCGAGCGCAGACTACCCGGACAGCAATGGCTGGGAATTTCTTGCCCTCGACGTGACGGCGGAGAGCACGACGATTACCAGCCGGGGCGACCACGCGGTCAACTTTGAGGGGCGTGAGTGCCTGAGCTGTCACGCCGCTGGCTTTGAGTACGATTTTGTTTGCGAGAAAGAGCACGGCTGCGAGCCACTGTCTATCGACGACGAAGAGATTGCTGCTTTTCAGGCCGCTGATCCTCGTTGCACACAACCCTAATTCAAGGAGAAAACACATGAAAACGCGTAATCTGGGTGGCGGACTGGGATCCGTATCAGCCATTGGGCTTGGCTGCATGGGCATGTCCGAATTCTACGGCCCGACCAACCGCGATCAATCCTATGAAACGCTGGACCGTGCGCTTGAATTGGGTGTCACGTTCTACGATACCGCCGATACCTACGGCATCGGCGCGAATGAAACCTTGTTGTCGGATTTCGTCCGGCAAAACCGGGACAAAGTCACGCTGGCGACCAAGTTCGCAATCATCCGATCCGACGATCCGGACGTACGACACATCGACAGCAGCCCGGCCTACATGAAACAGGCGGTCGAGGCGTCGCTGAAACGTCTGGGGATTGATCAGATCGACCTCTATTACGCGCATCGCCTTGATGGGGTGACCCCGATCGAGGACACGGTCGGAGCGATGGCCGATCTTATCAAAGAAGGTAAGATCAGGGGGATCGGGTTAAGCGAAATCTCCGCACAAACTTTGCGTCGGGCAAATGCGGTGCACCCGGTTGCGGCGGTTCAGACAGAGTATTCGCTGTGGTCGAGAGACCCAGAGGCAGAGATGCTGGCCACGTGCGCCGAATTGGGTACGGCTTTTGTACCCTACAGCCCGCTTGGGCGCGGCTTTCTGACCGGCAAGGTCACCACACTAAGCGACCTGGCTGATGATGATTTCCGGCACACCCAGCCGCGCTTTACCGATGGAAATCTGGATCAGAATCTGAACTTTCTGGAGCAATACCGTGCCATCGCCGACAGCGCCGGATGCTCGCCTGCGCAACTGGCGCTCGCATGGGTCTTGGCCCAAGGCGATCATATTGTTCCGATCCCGGGCACCAAACGGCGCACCTATCTTGAAGACAATATTGGGGCCGCCGATGTCACACTAACCGAGGACATTCTCACCCGCCTCGACACCTTGTTCCCACGCGGCGCTGCCGCTGGCGACCGTTACACGGAACAAGGGATGCAGATGACCAATCTGTAGATCGGAAACCCTGCATTGCAAGCTCGATTGGCGGCGCAGCGCCTTTAACCTAAGCCCTGCGCCGCCGCCACAAATTCGCCCCCAAAACGACCGGATCAGGCGTTGGCCACATCCGACACGCCCAAAGCAACCGGCCCACCCCTTTGTCCCAAATTCACTCTCCTGCCAGCCAGGAGACGAGGAGTTACTATGTCAACCATCCCTGAAACCGATCTCTTTTCCCCCGTCGTTGTCGGACCTTATACGCTGTCAAACCGCGTCGTAATGGCCCCCCTAACCCGCGCGCGGTCCCCCGAAAACATCGCCACCCCAATGATGCAGGAATATTACGCCCAACGCGCATCGGCAGGCCTGATCATCAGTGAAGGCGTGAACATTTCGCCGCAGGCCACAGGGTACGCCTTTACTCCCGGGATCTGGACCGACGAGCAAATTGAAAGCTGGCGCCCCGTCACGGCCGGTGTGCATGACAAGGGTGGCCGCATCTTTGCTCAGCTGTGGCATGTAGGCAGGGTGTCCCACCCGGATGTGCAGGCCGGTGGGATATTGCCTGTCGCTCCCTCCGCTGTTCGCCCTGAAGTGGATGCGTTCACTCCGGATGGAAAGAAACCAGCACTCACACCGCGGGCGCTGGCTCTGGAGGAGTTACCGGGGATTGTCGCAGATTACGCACAAGCGACGCGCAACGCTCTTGCCGCAGGGTTTGATGGCGTCGAGATTCACGCCGCGAACGGATACTTACTCGATCAGTTCATGCGTGACGGGGCCAACCAGCGTACTGATGGCTATGGCGGATCGGTCGAGAACCGCATTCGGCTGACACTTGAGGTCACGAAAGCTGTCGCGGCCATCTGCGATGATGGCCGCACAGGTCTTCGGATATCCCCAATCAGCACTGCCAATGGCCTTACGGACAGCAATCCTGCACCCGTGTTCACCGCACTTGTCGATCAATTGAATGATATTGATCTGGCTTATCTCCACGTTGTGGAAGGTGTGACGGGCGGAGCACGAGCCGTCGAGGGTGGATTTGATCTGAATATCTTGCGGCAGCGTTTCAACGGGATCTACATCGCCAACAATGGCTATGACAGAGACCTTGCAATTGCGGCGCGCCGCAGTGACGCCGCCGATCTAATCGCCTTTGGTCGTCCCTATATTGCCAACCCGGACCTGGTGGCCCGGCTACAGCAGAACGCACCCCTCAACGCACTTGACGGCGCGACCGCATATGGCGGCGGGGCCGAGGGATACATCGATTACCCTGTTCTCCCACATGAGTGATCGCAGGAACTATAGCGCGACAATCTGGGTGAGACGCTGGCGACAAACAGGATGAGATTCTATGTCGCGGCATCGGAGACGATATCACCGTGATTGTCGCTGGCAAGAATTTCTTCTGCAGCTGTTTATCGCTCCGCGTCAATCAGCGGTGTATTTTTGATTGTCGCGTAAGCGGCAGGCCTTCCTCTCTTCCGTTTCGCCTCCATCGCCGTCCGCCGTCTGTAGCTTTCCACGTTCATCTCGAAGATGGTCGCACGGCGGATGTCCTGTTTTACTTAGTCCGGGAAGCGGTCGACCGAGGTCCTGCGACAATCCGCAGATCCGCTCGATCACCCGACGATGTTGAGGTAAGACGCGGCTCAACTCCCGGACCGCTCGGTCGTTTTCTCGCAGTATGATGGCGGCAGCCAACAAGGGACGGGTCGTGCCGATACCGACCGCAGCAAGCGCCAGGAGCCTTTCGCGCTTGTTCCCGGAGGTGAGCGACCAAAGACGCCCGATCTTCAGCACCGACATGACTTGCAGGGCCAGACTGATCCGGCGCAACCGCGCGAGATCGGCCGTGGCCGCAGCCGTCTTCAAAACTTCGGCGCCGCGTAGAGCGCGGGCATGAAGTCTGCCTGATACATCTTTGGCTGGATGTCTGACGTCAGCGCCAATGGGACAGTTTAGGCTGAATTGATAAGAGAGGGTTTCTGGCACATCGTAACCACCAAGGAGTGGAGATGAGACAGAAACCCGGAACCAAGCAGAGCCACGGCGAGAAGGTCGTCAAGGACATCCGCCGTGCGACCCGCAAACAGTATTCCGCCGAGGAGAAGATCAGGATCGTTCTGGACGGCCTGAAGGGCGAGGACAGCATTGCAGAGCTGTGCCGCCGTGAGGGCATAGCCCAGAGCCTGTATTACAGCTGGTCGAAGGAATTCCTTGAGGCTGGCAAAAAGCGCCTGGCGGGCGACACGGCGCGTGCAGCGACGTCGACTGAGGTCAAGGATCTGCGCCGTGAGGCCCGCGATCTGAAAGAGGTCGTGGCCGAGCAGGCCCTGGAACTGCGGCTGCTCAAAAAAAAGCATGATCGGGGATGGGGGCGACGACGAATGAGGTATCCCGCATCCGAAAAGCTGGAGATCATCTGTCTCGTCGAAGGGTCGCATCTGCCGACCAAGCGCACGCTGGACAAGCTCGGCATCCCCAGAACGACCTTCTATCGCTGGTATGACCGATATCTGTCAGGTGGGCCCGAGGCGCTTGAGGATCGCAGCCCCAAGCCGTCACGAGTCTGGAACCGCATTCCGGAACCGGTGCGCGAGAAGATCAAGGACTTGGCCCTGAAGGAAAGCGATCTGTCGCCGCGCGAATTGGCCGTGCAGTTCACCGACACGGAAAAGTATTTTGTGTCAGAGGCTTCTGTCTATCGCATTCTCAAGTCCTACGACCTGATCACCAGTCCGGCCTATGTGGTGGTGTCTGCGGCCGACGAGTTCCGGGACAAGACAACGCGGCCGAACCAGCTTTGGCAGACCGACTTCACCTACCTGAAGGTCATCGGCTGGGGCTGGTTCTATCTTTCGACCATCCTCGATGACTTCAGCCGCTACATCATCGCCTGGAAGCTCTGCACGACGATGAAGACAGGCGACGTGACCGACACGCTGGACCTGGCGTTGCAGGCTTCGGGTTGTGATCAGGCAACGGTCTTGCACAAGCCGCGCTTGCTCTCCGACAACGGCGCCAGTTACATCTCGGGTGAGCTGACCGATTGGCTGGAAGATCAGCAGATCGATCACGTCCGCGGCGCCCCGTATCACCCCCAGACCCAGGTGAAGATCGAACGGTGGCACCAGATGCGCCAGACCTTCTCTTAGATCAGGCCGCCAACTGGCCCAAAAACTCTGACGACGGACAGTTCCAAGAACAAAGCGGCCTGCCCATCACCGGCGCAGCCGATCGCACAACCCTCGAAGCACTGGGCGTCCAGCCCGGCGAATAGGAACCTTGGCCTACTCGGCCCCGGCTGCAAATCATCCGTGATGTGATGCGGTGGCCTACAGGCGACTTCACAGAGCTTGGGTCTTCCCTACGGAATCATCCGTTTGTGTCTCGTCACCTCTGCAAATAGATTGGTCCGCCCTATGCGCTTTATGCTCGCCCTCCTTCTGTTCTCGTTTGTTGCCGCCCCGCATGCCCATGCCGATCGCTTGACCGGCGTTGCCAGCGTGATCGACGGCGACACATTGGAAATTCGGGGGCAGCGCATCAGGTTGCATGGGATAGATGCCCCGGAAAGTCGGCAGCTTTGCGCGACGCCTGAGGGTCAGCGCTGGCGGTGTGGACAACAAGCGGCACTGTCTCTCGCCAACAGGATCGGCCGCCAGCAGCTGAGCTGCACCGTGCGCGATATCGACCGCTATGGCCGCTTCATTGCGGTCTGTCATCAAGACGGTACCGATCTGAACGCCTGGCTTGTGCGTGAAGGGTGGGCCGTGGCTTATCGCCGATACAGCCGCGACTACATCCGCGATGAGACCGAAGCCAGATCCGCACGGCGCAATATCTGGTCCGGACGCTTTGACATGCCGTGGGACTGGCGCCGCGCGCAACGTGGCGGATGATAAAGTGCGACGCTGTCAGCTCGCGATCTTGCTGACCGCCGCAACCGCAATACGCACCATCAATGTTGCAATAGTATATTTTCGTATGTATGCTGGGTGAAGATCGTCAAGGGTTCTTGCCATGCGTTTCGAATTCAAAAACCTCCCTCTGGTGGCCTTTTTAGCTCTCGCCTTGACCGGCCCAACAGTTCCGACGCAAGCACGCGCCCAAACCTATCAGATCGATTGTGCCATCCTGCTTTGTTTGTCCGGTGGATGGCCAGCTTCCGTGCCCTGCGCCCGCGCACGGGCCGAGTTCATCCGGCGCATAACTCCATGGCCGGTGGAGCCGCCGCTTCAGATTTGGCGCTGCCCGATGGGTGCATCTTACGATGGACCTGCTAGATCGCGGCCCACGGACCGGATCTTCGATGCCCTATATGGTGGTTCAGGAACCCCTCCAAACTCCCCAGCCCCGCTCTTCGAGCAGGCAGCCAGGGCAGGCGGGATGCTTGGGCCTAAAGGCTCCAACGCGGCTTGGGACAACCTCGTAAGGGCTGATTACGCTCTCCAGCTCGTGGAAGACCGAGCCGACATCGATATCAGCGGGCCGGAATTCAATTTCGTGCGCTCCATTCGCGTCTTTGACGTTCGTTATGCCCGCCAGCACGAATCTGGGCGAGATGGCGACTGCAACCGCAGCGCCGTCGTTTTCCTCGGCACCTATGGGATCCAGGGCGATTTTTCGTGGAGGTCGTCGTCACCCGCAGCGCTTCCTGCGGCGCATGCCGGTCTTGAGAGATGGGGCGAGCACTGCCCAAGCATTTTTCACAGATCCGTCTTTGTGGAGTGGCATGACTACAGCGGGAATTACGGTTTCGAGCAGGTCAATTACTGACTGCTGAGCTGCTACGACCTCGCGCAGAGCCTTGTACGAAATTAAACCTGGAATGCAGGAAAAACCACACAATTCAGGGCCATAAAGGCCATAATCTTCCAAGTCAGTCGTAGCGACAATTCAGCTGCATGAGAGACGCGAAGTCGATTTCAGCTTTATCGGCATCGCTAAGATCCGGGTAAATCCTTGAGACGCGCTGTGGGCCATGCATGTCCCACCGGATTGCCAGAGCACCTGTGTTCCAGCGATATACCCAGCCGACAATGGTTTCTTCATCGGCCGCAATCAAATTGGCGATCGCGACGCCTTCGACCTCATTTTCGTTCACTGTTTACTGACTTCCTGCAATTTGGCGTTGCGGATAGCAGCTCAGATACAAATAGTTTGCTGCAACCGTATGCCGGGCCTCGTTAAAATCGGTTACTGTTCGTCCTCGCGGTAGGGAATTCACACCGGGAGAAGTCACCTCCCGTGTTCTCGATTGATGAAATCGCTTAAATCCTGTGGTCGGGCTCCGTGGCGGCTTCGACGATCGCCAAGACATCGAACGGGTCAAAGCCGATGGCGCGCGCCAGAACGACCAGTTCGACGACGTCGATCCGGCGTTCGCCGCTCTCAATGCGCGCCACGAGAGATTGATGGCACTTGAGCCTGTCCGCCAAGTCGTCCTGGCCCAAGCCTGCGCTTTTGCGCGCGTCGACCAACGCCTGGCAGAGTGCCACCTGCCCTTTGCTTCTGATTGTTTTTGCCACGCGTCACAAACCTTTTGTGACGTCGCTAGCGGATGAAATCTGTTATCTAAAAAGTAGATATTTGAAGGTGTTATCGGCGTCTGGTTTCCACGGGCTGCTAGTCTGATGTTCCCGAGGCTGCCCATCAATCCCCTACCAATTGCAGAAATCGGCCATAGTCCTCGCTGACTTCCCGCGCTTCTTCGAACGCGCGGGCACGTTCACTGTCGAGGCAACGGAAATAGCTCTGGATATCCTGGATGTAATTTTCGAAGTCGCTGCGAATGATAGCCGCATAGTCCCGCGCGGCCTGCGAATCGCTTGGCAGGAAGGGACGAGGTGGAGCGAAGCAAGATTCCGCCAAAACCGGCCCGGGAACGCAGATCAGAAGGGCCAGAGCTTGCAAAGGGAGCAGGCATATCAACCTCGGGTTTCTCAAACCTGTTATCTCCTTGATCGCGGACACTAGCCGTGACTAGTGTCCGCGTGACCAAACTACAGCTAATCCGCAATATTACACCTTGCGGTTGAAAGTATACTATCGTAACTCTGGGCTTCAAGTGGAAATGCCTAGAGTCGCGCCATTGAAGAAAGCGTGAGCCGGGCCATGAACTGGGACATCGAAGCACCAAATGTGGTTACGGAAGCTAGGTTCCGCGAGCTCGTGGAAAGCGGCTATAGCGCAGAAATCCTGTGCCAGGAGTCGGCACACAAGAAGGGCCCCAGCTATTACGGGGTCTGGATCATGCGCGTTGTCTCTGATGACGGGGTGGAAAAGCTACTCGTCACCGCCCGCACGCGGACGACCTACAACGATATCAAGATCCGCGAATTCAAGACGATCTCCGGCGTGGTGTCTTTCTTCATTGGCCTTGGCTTTGCGCATGTCGACCTGCCGCTCGAGGCGGGTACAAGCCGTACGCATAAACTCGCCCCGCCAGACAAAGCCCCATCAGACAAGGGCGCTGGCAACTAACCTTGTCTGTCTCTGGCTGGTCGCCGTGCCAGCCTCAGCGCAAATGGTCCTGGTCATGGAGAGCGACGGCTCTCTGACCCCATCCCGGTCTCAGAGCGGTTTTGCCCGGAACTATAATGACGGCATCGGTCAGGGATCGGCGTCCGATGGTTTGGCCATTCTTGGTGAGACTGAAGCAGCGCCCAAACCTGACGCGCTGAGGTTTGCAGCGTTCGCCCAGCCAGCACCCTTGCCCCGCGCAGACGTTCTCTCGGGCATCGAGGCAACGGCCCTGCGCTATGCCAGCCATCCCGGCCTACGGCGCGCAGAGCTATCCGTCACGGATTGGATGAGCCTTTACCGCGCCAATATCGAGGTGGAGAGCGCCTATCGGCAGGACGCGATCTCGAGCGCCGGTGCCATTGGCCTTGGTCAATTGATGCCAGCGACGGCGCGTGATCTGGGCGTCGACCCGCGTGATCCGCTGCAGAACCTTGACGGCTCCGCCCGCTACCTCGCGATGATGCTGGAGACGTTCGGCGATCCGCATCTAGCGCTGGCGGCCTACAACGCGGGGCCGGACGCCGTGCGCCAACACGGTGGCATTCCCCCTTACCGAGAAACCCAGAACCACGTGGCCCGCGTCATGGCCGTCGTGGCCCGATTGGAAGGATCAAATTCATGAAACAGATTTCACACCTCTTTGTCGCCTCGCTGGCGCTATTCCTGCTGATTGCCGAACCCGCCCTCGCCCAGAGCATTGATCTCTCCCCGATCCAGAGCCTGTTGCAGGGCATCGTCGATGCGCTGACCGGCCCACTTGGCGTTGTCATCGCGACGCTTGCCGTTCTCGGGGTCTTTCTCAGCTGGTTCTTCAACATCATCGATCTGCGCCAGGCGCTTTGGGTGCTTGTCGGCATCGCCGGTGTTGCGGCAGCCCCCACGATTGTTGCTGCGGTCTTTGCCGGTGGCTGAACGCTCGCCCCTCTTTCTTGGGCTCGTGCGCCCGCCGAAGCTTCTGGGCCTGCCCATCATGTACGCGATGGTCTGGCTCTTTGGCTCGGTGCTCCTGTTCGTCTGGGTCCAGCATATCGCGGTGCTGGCTGTCGCGGCCCTGCTCTATCCGGTGCTTTGGAAGGCCGCCGATTGGGACCCGCGCTTCATCGACGTGATGATGACGGCGCTGCAGGAGACACCGCCCACGCGCAACCGGTCCATCCACGGCGGGGACAGCTATGCCCCGTGATGACGCCCGTGATGCAGCGCTCGATCCCCGCACGATGACGCCAGAGTGGTATGCGCGCGAGACCCGCCTTGCGCATATGCTGCCCTATGTGAGCCTCGTCGACGACCAGACCGTGCGCACCCGGGTCAACGAGCTCTTCCGCTGCATCCGGCTCGAGGGGATCAACAGCTACACGACCGACGATGCCTATCTCGACAAGGTGACGGCACTTTTTGCCCGCATCGTCGCGCAGCTCGGGCCGGAATTCAGCTATTACGTCCACAAGGTCTCCAAGGCCATCAGACCGGATCTGGACCCAATTCGTGGGGACAGCTTTGCAGGCGAGGTCGACCGGCGCTGGCGCGCGAAACTCGAGACCAGCGGGCTCCGCGACAAAACACTGACGCTCACCGTCATTCACCGCCCGCCCCCGAAAAGCCTCCTGCCGTTCCTCAGCCGCAGCGCACCGGACCGCCTGAGAGAGGAAACCCGCAAACGCCTGCAGCGACTGGGCGAGGCCGTGAACGTCTTTCTGTCTGGCCTCGCCGAGCTGAAGCCGCGCTTGCTGTCGGCCGCATCGGGGGAATTGGTGGGGTTTCTGGGCGCGCTGAACACAGGCACCGAGCTGCCGCTCTACCCGGCAAACACCTACGGCTTTTTGTCCTTCAACGTCGCCAATACCCGCGTGACGTTTCACGGAGACCATTTCGAGCTCTCCGAAGGCGTCGTGGGGCATCGCTCCGGCAAGAGTTTCACCATCGGGGAATACTCGGAAGGCACCTCCTGCACCATGTTCGACATGCTGAACCTGCCGGTCGACATGATCGTCACCCATTCCTTCACGCCGATCAATTCGAACCTCATGGCGGGCCGTATCAAGCGGCAAAAGCGCCAGATGCAGGCCAGCCAGGACGCGGCCCTCTCGCTCCTGGAAGCCCTCGACATCGCCGCCGATGATCTCGAGGCCAAGCGCCAGAGCTTCGGCGAGCATCATATGGTCG
This sequence comes from Sulfitobacter sp. HNIBRBA3233, assembly GCF_040149665.1. NCBI lineage: Bacteria > Pseudomonadati > Pseudomonadota > Alphaproteobacteria > Rhodobacterales > Roseobacteraceae > Sulfitobacter > Sulfitobacter marinivivus. The sequence continues at coordinate 142,838 of NZ_JBEFLP010000003.1, forward strand.
TGACGCTCTTTTGCGACACGCTCGAAGAGCTGCAGACGCTCAGCGCCGAAATCGTGAACGCCGCCGCGACCGAGGGCGTGAAAATGATTGGCGAGCGGGTCGCGGCCAAGGCGCATTACCTCAGCCAGCACCCCGGCAACCAGCCCAAGCGAGTCCGCGCCAGTGCCGTCACCAATCGCAACTTTGCAGATTTCGCGGCCTTCCACCGAACGCAGCTCGGCAAACCCGCAGCACTTACCCCCTGGGGCCGGGTCATCACCTATCTGCCCACGCCGGAGCAGAGCGCCTACCGGTTTTCCTATCACGAGCAGGGATCGCCCGACAAAGAACCGACCAGCGGCCATACCCTGATCATGGGACGACCCGGGTCGGGCAAATCGGTGCTGTCCGCCTTCCTGATGACCCAAGCCCGTCGAGCAGGGGCGCGGATCTTCGTCTTCGATTACCGTCTTGGTATGGAGATGGCGGTCCGCGCCAATGGCGGGCGCTACGCGTCCCTGAACGCCGGCCAGCCCACGGGTCTCAATCCGCTCTGGACCGAGACCGATGCGCGCGGCACCGCCTGGCTCTCGGACTGGCTCACAACGCTGCTCTACCGCGCCGACAAACCCCTGACCCCGGCGCAGACCAACCGCATCCAGGAGGTCGTGCGCCAGAACGCGCAGGCCACCAACCCCGCCTTGCGGAACTGGCGGGATTTCGCATCGCTGTTCGTCTCCACCGATGATGGCGGCGATCTGCACCAGCGCCTGCTCGAATGGACCGAGGACGGCCGCTATGGCTGGATCTTCGGGCAGAGCCTCGAGGACACCTTCTCGCTCAAGGGCGATGTGGTGGGCTTCGATCTGACCGGCATTCTCGACAGCGAGGCCGACAAGGAACGGATGGCCGTCCTCTCCTATCTCTTCCGGCGGGTCGAGCGGGAGATCGAGGACCGCCGCCCCACCATCATCGTGATCGACGAAGCCTGGAAGGCGCTCGACAACGCGTATTTCGCCGAGCGGCTGTCGAACTGGCTGGTGACAGCGCGCAAGCAGAACACCGTCGCGGTGATGATGACGCAATACGCAAGCCAGCTTGAGCGCACCCGGACCGGCAAGACCATCGTCGAGGCCGTGCCGACGCAGATCCTACTGCCCAATATCCGCGCCAGTGCCTCGGACTACGCCATGCTGAACCTCACGGAGAAGGAACTCGACGTCCTTCTCAACACTGGCAGCAACAGCCGCTTGGCGCTGATCCGTGACGATCAGGGCTCGATCGTGGTCGATGCCGATCTGAGCGCCCTTGGTCCCACACTCACCATCCTTGGCGGCATGGAGAAAGGCGAGGCGCTCGTCGGCGCCGATTACCGCGACCGCCCAGATTTTTGGAGGCTTTCATGATCCGTATTCTTGTCGCTTTGGCTGCGCTCGGCGCGCTGGCCTCCTGCACCCAGTATCGGGAGCCGCAGGCCAATTGCTTTTCCTTTCTCGCCTCGACGGCAGCGACAGCCCAGGATTGCCACTTCGCACCGCTCGGCGCGCCGGAGGGCGACGTTGAAGTCTAGCCTGCCTCATATCCTCGCGTTTTGCCTGCTGCCCGGTCTCGCCTTGTCTCAAGGCGTGCCGACCAATGACAGTGGGCTGACCGCGCGTGACATCGTCGAGACAGGCGATCGCGAGGCAGACTTGGCTGTTCAGGCCGACAAGCTTGCAGTGCGCGAACTCATCGCCGAGATCGAACGGGAGCAGCTGGAAACCCTCCGACGCATCCTCGATGCCCAGACCAGCTTCGGCGGTCAGGGACTGCCCGCCATGGTCTCGGGGCTAGAAAACGGCAGCGGCGATCCCGACCGCGCCGTGGAAGCCGTTTATGGCACGGGCGAGATCGATCCCAATCGTGGCGGTGCGCAGATGTTCGGGGATGCGTCTGAGACCATCGAGCAACTCATCATCCGCGTGGCTCAGGAGACCAGCGGCTTTGCGGGTGTTGGCCGCGCAGGGCTCTCGCCCGTCCAGTGGCGCGCGTTGCTGCAAGCGCTGATCTGGCAGGAAAGCCGGTTTACGATTGGGGCACGGTCTCCCGTCGGCGCCTATGGTCTCACCCAGATCATGCCTGGGACGGCCAGCGATCTGGGCATCAACCCGGAATACTATGACAGCCCCTACCTTCAGGTGCATGGCGGCGCGCGCTATCTCGCGACCCAGCTCAACACATTCGATGGCAACATCATCAACGCCCTCGCGGCCTATAACGCCGGACCCGGCCGGGTTTTCGAGTATGGCGGCGTGCCACCCTTCCGCGAGACCCAGCACTACGTGTCGGTCATCCCTGAACGCTACAATCTCTATCTAAGCCGTATCGGCGGGATCGATGCGCTTGGCACGATCGATCCGGCGCTTCTCGCCAATGCCAACCTCTCGCTCACGGGTCATGGGGCGGCCTTTTATGGCAGCAACTCACCAGCCGCGATCCGCCAAGCCGCCCTGCGCATTTCCGACATCGTCGAACGGATTTCCGAGACTGAAGACGTGCAGGAAAGCATCGCACTCAACACCTATGCCCGTGCCGAACTCGTGCGCCTCGTCGCTGCACGCATCCGGCTTCAGGCGGCACGCACCCGCGTGCTCTCCGCCGAAGAGCTGGCCCAGGCCAGCGCCCGCATGGCCGAAGGCGCGTTCATGGATTTTACGATCAGGGAGATTGAATGATGAGACGGAAGTTTCTGAGAGCGGCCTTGGCCACAACGCTTGGAATTGGCCTGCATCTGGGAGCCCTCTCCCCTGCCGCAGCGCAGGGCGTGCCCGTCGTCGATACCCAGAACATCGCGCAAAACATCCAGCAGCTCCGGCAGATGATCGAGGACGAGATTCTGCAAAACGAGCAGCTGACGCAGCTCCGCGAACAGCTCGGCCTTCTCACGGACCAACTCGCGGAGCTGCAAAGAACCTACGAGGCCCTCACCCGCCTCGCCGAGCTTCCAGAAATCATCCGGACGGAAATGGAAGACGAGTTGAACGGTCTGCTCGACCAAGAGTTCGGGGACATCTTCGCCACGATTGAGGCGATCAAGACTGGGGATTTCTCGGGCCTCTCGGGCTCCGGCGCAGGCGAGATCGAAACCCAGATGGATCGGGTGCTGGCCGATCTCGGATTTGACGATGACACCCTCTCGGAAATGGCCACGAGCGGCAATCCCGGGGCCAACCGCGTGGCAACACAAGCCACGACCGGCGCGCTCGTCTCGGCCGCTGCCCAGAACAGCTATGAGGACGCCGGGCAATCGCTCGAGCGGGTCGACCGCCTTGTCGGACTCATCGACGACATGGACGAACTAAAGGAAAGCATCGATCTCAACACGCGCGTGACCGCGGAGCTCGCCATTGCGCTGGTCGCTATATGGCAGCTCGAAGCCATCCAGACCGTGGGCGATGGCACGGGAGGCGTGATCGATGCCGCCACCATCGCCGAAGAACAGCGCTTCATGGATTTCACGCTGCCCGAGCTGCGGGCCGAGTGAGTGCGGGGTGTGACGCGTGGCGAGTGAACAAGAGATCATCGAGGAAGAGCTGGTCTATGGTGCCCTGCGCCGTGAACGGCTTTGGCAGCGTCTTGGCCTGATAGGCCTTGTCTTCGGCATCATCGGCTGTCTGAGCGCGGCAGCTGTCTCGATCCTGGATGTCGACCCGCCCCCCGTCGTTGTCCCCTATGATCCCGCCACCGGCTTTGCACTCCCCGAAGCCTCGGTGGGCGCCTCCTCGGTGACCGCCAACCAGGCGATCATCGAGGCGGAGGTGTTCCGCTATGTGACCGACCGGGAGGTCTATAACCAGCTCGACAACGATCTGCGCATCCGCAGCGTCCTGCGCCGCTCGGACGGAGCTGCCGAGAGCGGGCTGCGCCAGATCTGGAACAGCGCCAACGAGAATTACCCGCCGACGGTCTATGGCCCCAATGCCCGGCTCGACGTGGAAATCCTCAGCATCAACCGGATCGGAACCAACCGCGCGACGGTCCGCCTGCGCAAGCGTCTGACCTCCATCAACGGCACCCAAACCGGGCTCTTCACCGCGACCCTTCTCTTCGAGTTCCGCCCCGAGACCCGCCGCTCCATCGACGAGGTCTGGACCAATCCATTCGGCTTCACGGTCCTCGAATATTCCATCCGCTCCGACAGATTGGAGAATTGAATTTGTTCCCTGTTCGACTTTTCATATTGCTGGTTGCCCTGTTGCCCGGCCTTGCCTCCGCCGAAGCCATCCCGCGCGGTGGTCCTAATGACAACCGCGTGCGCTTGGCCACTTACCAGGAAGGCCAGGTCTACCGCCTCAACGTCTCGCTCACCCATGTGACCACCATCGAGTTCGGTGATGGCGAAAGCATCCGCTCGATCATCGCGGGCGACACGGAAGGGTTTGAGATCGACGGCGTCCCGGGTGGTCAAGCCTTCGCGATCAAGCCCGTCGCGCGCGGCGTCCATACCAACGTGACCGTCTACACGAACAGGCGCAGCTACTATTTCAACGTCGAGGAGGTCCGCAGCCCGACCTTCTACGTGGTGCAGTTCCGCTTTCCGGACGACAATGCACGGCCCACACGTACCATCGCGGCCCAAGCGCCGAACTATAATTACGGTGCCAGCGCGCGGACCGAGTTCACCCCCACCCGTGTCTGGGATGACGGGACGTTTACGTATTTCGCGTTTCCGCGGAACGCACCTGTGCCAGCGATCTTCCGCTACGCGGGCGGCCGCGAGCGCACGGTCAACACGCAAACCCCTGAAGACGGCGTGATCCGCGTCAGCGGCGTAAACCGCCAATGGGTCCTGCGACTTGGCGAAGAGGTGGTCTGCATCGAGGCGATCCCGCCCGCGGAGGCCGCCTCATGAGCGATACTGAGAACACCGAGCTGGAAAAACGCCTCGCCGCCCTTGAGAAAGGCAGTGCCCGCGCGCCCATAGCGGCGCAGCGCCGGTCGCCCTTTCTCGCGCTGATCGTGGTCCTCGTCATCGGCGCGGGTGGTGCCCTGCTCTATCTCCTCTCACAGCCCGACGAAGAGGAAGCCTTGCCGACGGCCACCCCGGACGTCTTCCAAAACGAGGGGGACGGCTTTGGCGCTATCGAGACCTTGCCCCCGCCCGAGCCCGAGGTTGTGTTTGTCGAACCAGACCCCGACGAGCCCAATGCCGAGCTGCTGGCGCAGATCAGCGCCTTACAGGCCCAGATCGAGGAATTGCGCAACGCCCCCGAAGCGATCGTCGAGGACAACACCGCCGCGGCCGAGGCGATCGACGCGCTGACCGCCCAGATCGCGGCGCTGCAAGCCGCCTCGGAAGCCGCACAGGAGCGGTTCCAGGCCGAACTAACGGCCCGGGATCGTACCCTCGAGCAATTGCGCATGGATCTGGAACTGGCCCAACTCGAGGCCAGCCGACCCCTACCCGCGCCACCGGGCCCCACGGAAGATGAGCTGCGCGCACGCGAGCAAGAGCGACTGCGCCGCGAGGAAGAAGCCCGGCGCATGGCCGAGCTGGAGCGCCGCGCCGCGGAGGAACGCGCCTTCCAGGAGCGGCGCATCGCCTCTCCCACCATCGCTTTTGGTGGTGCCTCCGGAGCGAATGAAACGGCTCTGACCGAACGCACTTTTGGCGAGGTGACGGATTTCGTGCTGAACGGTGCGTTGCCCTCCACCGTGACGCAGGCCGAGGTGATCGCCAATCCCTCCAACACGATTCTACAGGGCACCATGATCCAGGCCGTCATGGAAACCGCCCTTGACAGCTCCCTGCCCGGCCAGACCCGTGCCGTGGTGTCCGAGGATGTCTACAGCGTCGATGGCGCGCGCCTCTTGATCCCCCGCGGATCCCGCCTCATCGGGCGCTACCGCGCCGGCGTCGATATCGCGCAGCGCCGCGTCACGATTGCCTGGGACCGGATCATCCTGCCCGACAACCAGACCGTCCAGATCAGTTCATTCGGGGGTGATGAACTGGGCCGTTCTGGCGTCACGGGTTTCGTGGACACACGCTTCGCCGAGCGTTTCGGGTCGGCCGCCTTGATCTCGCTGATTTCCGCGGCACCAAGTGCCGCCGCCTCCGAGGTCCAGGATGAGACTGCCGCCGACGTTCTCGAAGACGTTGGCGATGATCTGGCAGATGCCACGGACAGCGTCATAGGCGATTACCTCTCCATCGGCCCCGTCATCTATGTCGACCAGGGCGCGCGCGTCACTGTCATGGTCGACCGCGATCTGGAGATATTCTGAGCCCATGTCGCTGAGCTATCTTGAAACCTCGCTCGACCGGATCGACGCCGCCGCCCGCGACGATGTCATCGAGATTTGCATCAATCCAGACGGGACCTGCTGGGGCGAATTCCAGGGTGATCACTTCATGCGCGCGCTGGACCAGAGGCTGACGGGCGTTCAGGTCAGGGACCTCGGCAACCAGATCGCCTCCTCGGCCAATACCACGATGAGCAAGGACCGCCCCATCGTCTCGGTCTCGATCACCTATAAGGGGCGCCCGATCCGCGCACAGGTCATCACCCCGCCCGCCGTGCTCTCGGCCATGTCGATCAGCCTGCGGTTCTTCTCAAGCCTGCCACTCGAGGGCATTGCGCTCGATTTCCTCTACGGAAAGGAGCGAAAGCTCGAAGACCTGCGCGTGGAAAAGAAGCGCGCCTTGCGCGCCGTCGTGGCCGCGGGCGTGATCGATGATGCGCTGGCATTTTGCGTCGAGAACAAGCTCAACATGATCGTCTCGGGCGGCACCTCCACCGGCAAGACCGTGGCCGCGCGCAAGATCCTCGCCCATGTGCCGGCCGAGGAACGCATCGTTACCATCGAGGAAGCGGCCGAGCTTCTGCCGACCCAGCCCAATGCCGTGACCCTCATCGCCAATCGCGACGCAGAATTCCAGACCGCCGATGTGCTTCTCACCGCCACGCTGCGCATGCGCCCCGACCGGATCATCCTGGGCGAGGTGCGTGGCAAGGAGGCCATGACCTTTCTGGAAGCCATCAACACCGGCCATGGCGGCTCCATGACCACGTTGCATGCCGAAACCCCGCAACTGGCCGTGCAGCGGCTTGCGATCGCAGCACTCAAAACCGAAATCCCGATGACCTATGCCGACATGATCCAGTACATCGAGAACTCCATCGACGTGATCATCCAGGCCGGCCGCCATGACGGCAAACGCGGCATCACAGAATTCTACCTCCCCGGCGCAACTGAGATTGGAACTTCTCCATGAAGACGTTTGAATACAATATCCTGTCCTTTCCCATGACCCGCAAGACCAGCCTCTCCGACATGCAGGCCAGCCTGAACGAGAAGGGCGCAGACGGGTGGGAGGTGGTGTCGATCAGCACTTCGGAATTCGCCAATATCGGGCACACCGTTTTCCTGAAGCGTGAGACCACACCAGCCGGAGCCACGGCATGAGGCAGGCGCAGCACCTCGCCTTGGCCGCGCTGGCCCTAAGCCTGACGCCTACCTTCGCCGTTGCCGAGCGCAACCTGGTGCCGACCCTCGAGCGCAGTTTCAACGTCTGTCCAGACCGGCCCGCTGAACCCGTGTGGATGCAGGAGATCCCCCTGCGCCAAGCCTATCAGCGCGTGTTGGTTCAAGACATCTACCGCGCCCAGAACCTCGAGCGGATTGTCGAGACCGTCAGCTGCGCCTGCGAGACCCGGTTCCCGTCCTGGGACGCTGCCGAGGCTGTGTTTCGGGAAAAATACGCGAGCAACGAACGGTGGGAAATGCTCGAAGCCTCGGATGGCTACAACCGCCGCGCCAACGCCGCACGAAGTGCCGCCAAGGCCATCTGCGACGCCGCAGGCAATTGGTAAGGCAGCCCCGCGATGAGTGTCGTCACCTACTTCGTTGAAACCTCCCAGGCCTATCTCGACACCGCTGCCGAAACCCAGTTTGGTGCGGTTGCGGAAACAGTCGGCACGCTCCTGGTTTTGGGGACAACGCTGGTGGTGATCCTCGTCGGCATCAACATGATCTATCAATATCGGGCCATGGATGGGCACACAGCCTTCTGGCTCGCGGTCAAGATCGGGCTCATCGGGATATTCGCGACCAATTGGATGCAGTTCAACGCGTTCTCATCTGCCATTCTCTATGGGATCGACAGTATCGCGGGCGCGCTGGTGGCCTCGGTCGGCGGCGGCAGTCCGGGGCCCTCTGGAACTTTCGCTGAAGAATTCGACCGCCTGATCGCGGAACTGGGCGACTATCTGAACGCTGCCGGGTCCGAGCTGAACTGGATGGCCGGCGCCATGCTCGACATCGTCGGTGTTCTTCTGCTCTCGATCCTCGGCGGACTGGCCGCCTTCATCCTCGTGGCCTCCCGACTGATGATCGCGCTTCTGATCGGGATCGCCCCGGTGATGATTTTCCTGACCCTCTTCGAAGTGACCAAGGACTATTTCGCGCGCTGGCTGTCGGCGCTGATTTCCTTTGCGCTCTACCCCATTGTCGTCGCAGGCGTGTTTGCAACGATCACAGGCGTTTCCTCCGCGCTCATCGGTGAACTAGGCGATCCCGAAGGGGCCTCAAACATCGGCTCACTGATCCCCTTCTTCATGATGGTCCTCATGGCCAAGGGCTTCATTATCGCAACACCCTTCATTGTCCGCGCGATCTCCGGCAACATCATGATGCCCGCCCTCTCCGGTGGCCTCGGCGGCGGCTACAGCTTTGCCCGCGCCGCCATGGGAAGCCAGCAGGCCTACAATCGCTACCTCATCGGCGGGGCCAGTGGCGCAGAATACGCAGCTCTCAGGGCGCGGCAGTTCTTTGGCGTACAGCAAATGCCAGTGCGGCAAGGCATGGGACAGACGGGTTCCGGAGGCGGCACAGGATCCGCAGACTCGGGATCAAAAATGCTGGCGCAGCTGGCGAGACTGGGACGGCTTGGGCGACGGTGACGGCCCAGACCTGCCATTGGGGGGACTAATGACGCCGCAGTGCAGCTTTCGCATTCCTGCCATTCGTGCATCTTGCAGCATTTTCGATGGTCCGATGGCGGCTTTGCGGACAAAGCTGCGGTTCGCGTCACCAATTCGATTGTCCGCTTCGGCAATGACAATGCCAATGATTTCCTCGCCAATATGCAACCGGCTCAAAAAGAAAAGATCAAGGCGATGACAAGATCCCAGGCACGGCCCTCTACACCTCATTAAGATCCGATGGGATGACGAAAATCCAGGCTGGATCAAAGAAGGGCGGCGCAATGTGGTGCCTTGTTTTCGTGAACTTGAAAAATCTGACATCTCTGACAGGGCATTTTCTCGTGCCCGAACCCTTCGGGACCAATCGCGCGGGTTGTCAGCATGATGTCGCCCTAGTAGCGCTGTCGGACAACTTGGAATTGGTCCGACAGCGCCATTCAGCAGGCGTAGCGTGTCCGGTTCGTGACCTTCGTCTAGGTGCTTTAGTAGCTACCTAAGTGTAACAACCAGTCCGAAAATCCGCGACCAGCTCTCAGCTTGGCGGGACGACTGCTTTATATGTGCTGCCACTCTTCTGGAACCCAAGCGTAGGCCCCGTCTTTTTCTTCGACATGACCGATACCAGGGAACGGCAAATGGGTGCCCGCAACGGCGATCTTGTCGGCAACCACCATATCCAAGACACGGCGGCGCGTCTCGGCGGCCTGAACGCCATCTGCGTCAAAGGCGATACCTGCATCAGGGTGGCTGAATTGCAGCGACGCCACAGCGGTGCTGTCTCCCCATATGATCAACTGATCAGAGCCATCCGACAAACGGACCCCACTGTGTCCCGGCGTATGCCCCGGCATTGCCATAGTGATAAGGCCGCCACCAAGATCGGTATTGTCGCCAAACATTTCAGTCCGCTGAGTGTAGGCCTCGCTGACAGCACGTGCCAGGGCAAAGAAACCTTGCGAAGACTCCGGCGCACCCGATGCGATCGTCTCATCCGTCCAGAAGGCATGATCGACTTCGCTGACATGCAACGATGCATTCGGGAAGACCGGGCCATTATCTCCGATCAGTCCCCCGATGTGATCCGGGTGCATGTGAGTCAACACAATGCGCGTCACGTCTTCAGGCGCAACGCCAAGCAACTCCAGCGATGTGCGCAACCTGCCTGCTGTTGGTCCAAAGGCACCGCCCGCACCAGCATCAACCAAGCTAACCTGGTCTCCTTGGCGAATGACGTGAGTACTGATTGCGAGCGGAATCGGATTCGCGGGGTCAAGATAGGCCGCCTGCATTCCTTCCGCGATTTCCTCGTCCCCGAGGTTCGTCACAAGATTCTGATCGAGCTTGAAATACCCGTCCAGCAATGTCGTCACGCGCAGATTGCCGACCATACGATCATAGAAGGTTGGGAGTGGTGCTGTTGCGTGAGCTGCGGCCAGCAGGGGCAGTGGGCGTCCGGCGGCAAGAAGGGCGGCCCCACCCGCGGCGCCCAGTATCAATCCACGGCGCGAAAGATCGAAAGAAGTCATGAGTTATTCCTTGTTTCATATGCAGAACTTCAATTCTGCGTATCGTATGCTTTCAATCAAATAGGTCTAAATTTCAGATGACCACCCACCGAGAGCATAGACAGACCAACGGCCCTCGGACGAACAGCGGACATCTTACGGATTTGCGGCAAACCACAACTCGGGCTCGAAGCCGACCCCGGATGCAGCGCAGCATCATGTAATATGATGTATTGTCAACGTCGGGTTGTCGATGAAGGAGGGTGTGCTGGATCGGAGGATCTATCATGTAAACACCAAACTTACCCGCCATTCGTGCACTGCATCCAGCCTGGAACAAAGGCCGGATCGTTGGCCAGAAGAGGCCACTCAAGCCCAAACACGTCTGGGCAATCAGGGTGCGGCTGGACCTTGTTGAAAACCATCGTGATCTCGTCCTCTTCAATCTTGCCATCGACAGCAAGCTGCGGGGCTGCGGTCTGGTGAAGATGAAGGTGGTCGATGTAATGGCGTCAGGCCAAATTAAGGAACGCGCTTCGGTTCTGCAGAGCAAGACCCAGTGAATAGCCCCGCGTTTCTTAGACGCCTTCGTGTCTCAGTTTCTGCTGCCGCTCGAAGTCGACCGGCGACAGCATTCCGTTCCGGGCGTGTTTGCGCTTCGAGTTGTAGAACATCTCGATGTAGTCGAACACATCCTGTCTGGCCTCTTCGCGTGTTCGGTAGGTCCGTCGCCTGATCCGCTCTCGCTTCAGCAGGTTGAAGAAGCTCTCCGCAACCGCGTTGTCATGGCAGTTTCCGCGGCGGCTCATAGAATGCTCCAGATAGTGTGCCTGACGGAACGCGGCCCAGTCCATGCTGGTGAATTGGCTGCCCTGTTCCGAATGGATCAGAACCTTCCCCTTGGGCTTTCTCCGCCATGTCGCCATCAGCAGCGCTTGCAGGACAACGTCTGTCGTTTGGCGGCTCTGCATCGCCCAGCCTACGACACGGCGCGAGAACAGATCGATGACCACGGCAAGATAGGCGAAGCCTTCCTGCGTGCGGATGTAGGTGATGTCGGTCACCCAAGCCTTATCCTGTGTCGCCACGTCGAACTGCCGGTCGAGCGTGTTGTCGACGACCACCGAAGGCTTCCCGCCATATTTTCCCGGTCGGCGTTTGTAGCCGATCTGCGCCTTGATGCCGGCGAGCTTCGTTAGGCGGGCAACACGGTTCAAGCAGACGCTTTCGCCCTGCTCGAGAAGGTCGTCATGCAGCTTGCGGTGGCCGTAGACCTTGCCGCTTTCCATCCACGCCTCCTTCAGCATCTCGGTCTGCCGCTTGTCTTCTTGAGTTCGCTTACTCAGCGGTGCCTTCAGCCACGCGTAGAACCCGCTCGGCTGTATGCGCAGGCAACGGCACATGGCCCTGACAGAGAACTGTCCGCGATGCTCGGCCACGAACGCGTATCTCACTTTGCATCCCTGGCGAAATACGCGGTCGCCTTTTTTAGGATATCCCGCTCCTCCGTCACTCTCAGGAGTTCACGCTTGAGCCGACGGATCTCCGTGTCCTTCTCCGCCTCTCCCAATGACGCCTTTGCGAACTTCTTCTTCCAGGAGTAGAGCGAGTATTGGCTAACGCCCAGACGCTCAGCCACCTCCCTGACCGGGTAGCCCCTCTCCGTGATTTGCGCGACCGCGTCTCTCTTGAAATCGTCGCTGAACTTGGTGCTGCTCATCATGGCCTCCTTGCCTCAAAGTTAGCAAAGAAGGCGTCCACGATACACGGGGCTATTCACCGCTTCGAAATCTCAGAAGGCACGCGGGCATCGCTCGAAAAGTAGATGCGGGAGCCGCTCATGGTCGGCTCCGAGTACCTTTGGCCCGGGCGTTTTCACGAACGGCTTCACATATCGCCTCGCCAGTACGCGGGTGTTGTTCGTGAGTGGGTGAAATCCATTGGTCTGGAGGCCAGCGCCTATGGCACGCACTCGATGAGACGAACGAAGGTGACCCAAATCTACAAGAAGACGGGCAACCTTCGGGCAGTCCAGCTGTTGTTGGGCCATACCAAGATGGACAGCACCGTCAGATACCTTGGCGTCGAGCTTGATGATGCGCTGGCTATCGCCGAATCCATAGAAATCTAAAGGCTTTGGGCCGTCTTCAAGGACGGCCCAAAGCGGTCTTTAGTCCGCGTCGCAGCGAAGTTCTGCAGGTCGCCTTAGATGAGTGCCAATCCGCATCGAAATTACCTTCAGATAGATACACCCGGCAGAATCGTAGCTGCTCAGTTCGCAGACTTGAATTTTGTCTCGTTTGCTTACCTCTCACCAAACGAAATTATCGGAAACCTAACCCAGAATGTCGTCTGAACATCAAGCTCTGAAGCGTAACCAATTTCACCCCCCATCATCTCAACAAGTTGTTTGCAAATAGCCAGTCCAAGACCAGTGCCATCTCGGTCACGCGTCAAATGCTCTGCCTGCTGAGAAAAAGGTTCGAAAAGGCGCTTGCCAAACTTAGGGGAAATGCCGCGGCCACTATTTGTCACGGAAAAAACGAAAGCTCCATCATCGATGCTAGCTTTGATTTCGACCTTTGTTCCACGAGTAGCAAATTTTGAGGCGTTCGAAAGCAGGTTGGTTATTACCTGTTGTACACGCTGTGCATCTGCATGAATCAAGACGGGGAAATTTGGCGCATCGACTATTAACGAAACATCGAACTGTTCCGCAAAGGTCTCACTATCGAAAACAGTCTGGCGGACGATCTCCACGGCATCAACATCTGTGAGCTCGACCGAAAAGTGCCCTGAAGTCAGCTTCTGGAAGTCGAGCAAATCATTCACAACATGTGTCAGCCGTTGGCTATTCCGGTTGGCCACGTTCAACAATTTTGCAATCTGCTCGGAGCCATTTTTATTGATCAATTCTGAAAGAAGGCGCAAAGCTCCATGGACCGATGCTAACGGCGTTCGCAACTCGTGACTGACGGTGGCAACAAAGTCGTTTTTCAAGGCCTCGAGCCGCTTGGCCTCCGTAATGTCCACCATCTGGACAATTAACCGACTTTCCGAGCGGGTCTTTCGGCGGTAGATTGATACGCGGATGGATATGTCTATGTTTTCGCCGTTCGGCCGAGTGTATTTTTCCTCGATCTTTGAAATGCTGACACTTGAAGCCAGAAGACGTTCGAACTCGCCCCTGAGATTGCCAAGTGTCTCTTCCCCGGAAAGCTGCCAAGCATTTTTTTGTTCAAGTTGCCCTGGGGTATACCCGAAAATCTCGTCACAGGCGTCATTATGAAGCATGAAAGATCCGTCAATTGACAACACCGCCATCGCAACCGGTGCGTTTTCCACCAACATTTCCAGGCCTGCTCTCCGCGATTCCGCAATTTCCAGAGCGGTTTCGAGAGGAGTGATGTCGATCATCGTGCCGAGAACGCGGACGGGATTGCCCTGTTCATCTTGTTCAGTCACCCTGAGTATGGAGCGCATCCAGCGCCAATCGTCATCACCGACCCGCATCCGGAACTTCGCTTCCGAGCGTTCGACTCGTCCGGCAATGCATTCTGCATCGAGCGCTTCGACCTTTTCTCGATCGTCCGGGTGAATACGCTCCCGCCACTCGCGATCAGAATCTTTGTCGTCTGTATCGATGATTCCGAGAAGCTGATACCAAACATCGGACGCGCGACCCGAACCTGTTCGTAAGTCGGATTCGAAAACACCAATTTGGCTTCCCTCAAGCGCTAAATTCCAGCGTTCTGACTGATCCCTCAGCGCATACCAAGCCTTAATTTGGCTCGTGACGTCATGAACGGTTACTATCGTGAATTGCTGACCTCCCGCGTCTTCGAAACCGCTCAAGCTTACTTCTCCATAACGCAGTTCTTCGCTTGAAGGCAGTAAGATGATATTCTGAAATTCACCGATTTCGACACCGGAATAACTGAGTTTTCCGTCTGAAAAGGAGAAGTTAGGTAAGTGATCTGAGATACAGCCTCCAATCGATTTTACTGATCCTTGCGACAGCAGTTTTTCAGCACCTCGATTACAGAAAGCGACCCAACCATTCGAATCGATGACCCAAACGCCAAAAGGGCAATTTTCTACCATTGCTTGGAACATCGTCCCAGCTTCGAATTGCTCTGCCCAAAGTGTGTGATCGTTCATCAAGGAAAGTTGCACCTCACATCTCTTAGTAAGCAACCAAACCTAAGACGTGCGCGCGTTAACCTACTACAGCCGCAGCGTCTCAATTCAATTGATACTAAGTGATACATGCGACGGCGGAGTCGCACTATACTTTTGACTCATTAGCTTAAAGGCCACTTATCGGTGAGGATATTGAGCACCACTCGAGCGCTCTCGCTCACACCATGTAACGGGGATAGGGACGAACGGCGCCAACCTACTGGGTGTTGAAGTGCAAATCCACAATGAATAAAATCCAGGCCGCACTGGCTGGCAACGACCGTGAGGATCATGTTCTTACCCTTACACAGTCTCTGGAACTTTACGACTTTTTAAAAAGCGCGGATCAAGGCATGCGATCAAAGACAGGAGCCGGCGGTTGGAGCGCTGACTGTCCGGGCCTCACTTGTTAAAAGCGGACTCTTTATCAAAATGGAAGAAGAGACGGGTTTCAGGTCAATCTAATTTTCTCCTGAAAATAGGAAAAATCCTATTCCAAAAGTCTGACCAGTTCATTGGGGCACTCCAAGTTCAGCATCATGAAGCGCGCCACAATTCCGTACATATCCTGACAAGAAACCGACTGTTTCCAATCTATTTAAAGACAAATTGTGTCACCGGTGATAAGATCCAAACAGCATGGCAGGCATTAAGGTAACATCACGGCTTGCTTGTCACCTGAGTATTAAAATCTTGCGCACAAATCCTTCTGCGCGCGCTTAAGTTTTAACAAGGAGATATCTCATGGAGAATGAGACCAAGGTTTTCAACTATGTCGTCGAAGGATTGTCCTACACGGTAACGGTTTACGAGCAAGACGGTGCATTCTTCGCCGACATTCTCGTGAACGAAGGGCAAATGGACGTCAACGCCGTCTACTATGCCGATGACGACATGACCGGCACCAGTGAATCGCTTTCGGGCCCGCTTAACATGAACGGGGGCGGCACCACCTTTGAGGGCGAAAAAATCCAGTGGGACACGGCAGACCAGATCAGCGAACCGGGTCTGGGGCCCGAAGGCGAAGACAAGGAAAGCTTCCTGACCGAGGGCGAC